>JACQYL010000044.1 GCA_016208165.1 Deltaproteobacteria bacterium | reverse complement strand
TCACTCACCGCGGCTACCTGGTTCCGGATCCCAAGGACCCCCTGCGGCTTGTATGCAAGGACGGCCACGATCCCAAGATGCTGATGCCCATTCATTGGGAATGCGGTGTCGTGTTTGATTACGTTTCGGACTAGGTTCCGCAAGAAAAGGGTCACCGACGGACGTTGACCCGACCGAACCGTCTCCATGGCTCCGAGCCGACAAGAGCGAATTCGTTTCAGCTTTGGAAGCCGGATTCATGGAGCTTAACGTTCGGCAAAAACCTAAAGGAGGTTTCTGCAATGAAACTGCAAGGAAAAGTGGCGCTTGTCACGGGAGCGGGACGGGGAGGAACGAAGGGGCGCCTGAGAGGCTTTGGCGCTGAAATCTGCAAAAAGCTGGCTCTACAAGGTGCGGATATCGTTGTCAACGATTTCTTGGGGTCCGATTACGATTATGCAAAAGCAGAAGAGGCCAACCAAGTTGTTGAGGAAATGAAAAACCTGGGCCGTCGCGCCATATTTGTCAATGCGGATGTGGGTGATGCGCGATCCGTGGATAAAATGGTCAAGAAGACCCTCGACGAGTTCGGACGCATAGACATACTGATCAATAACGCAGGGGTTGCCGTGGGGATCGGCCCCATGCACGAACTGGACGAGTCTCTCTTTGATCTGTCCTGGCGTGTAATGACCAAAGGCGTATGGCTTTGCTCCAAGGCTGTAGCTAAGGTAATGATAAAACAGGGTTGGGGTGGAAAAATAGTCAACATGGCCTCCATATTGGGGAAAACGTATTCAATTTTTGCCGGCGGGTACACGACGGCCAAACACGGAGCCATCGGCATCACCAGGACCATGGCCGCTGAGCTTATACAGTATAAGATCAACGTTAATGCCATCTGTCCGGGGTGGTGCGATACTCATCTGCTTCAACTCGAGGGCGGCGCCATGCAGGAGTACCCGAGACTGTTGGGAATTACGAAAGAGGAGTTCACAAAACTGTTGTATGGATGGACGCCGGCCGGAAGATTAGGGACCGTTGAGGAAATCGCCAACGCGACCCTTCTCCTCTGTCTGCCCGAGTCCGACTATATAAACGGCCAGAGCATTGCGGTCGACGGCGGTGGAATTACGATTTAACCGGCGGCCTGAGAAAATTCATTCACTTTGTACGGTTTTTCCTTCATTTTCACGGCCTTCATGAATCATCGGGGGCTGGAATGGTCTCGGCCGGCTTCACGGCTTTCTCCGGCCGGACCATCCGGCCCCAACCGCCCCCGTTCCGAACGGGAGACTTGCTTGAGTTGGACGCATATGGGCGTACAATCTGTACTGCAGAGATGCATAACCTTCCGCGAGTGACACACGCATGATGCTCTCAAATCGCCCCTGACATCGAGTATCTTTTTATCGAAACCCAGCTCAGCGGGGAGATGCCGAAGAAGGTCAGGAATAAATCCCCATATTTGTTACCCAAAGGGGATCGGGCCAACGATATCGCAACATCCAATCCAGAGTGAAGAAACATCAACCCTGTTTCAACGCGGATGCGCCCTATGGAAGGCTTCACCTTCCGGTGGCGATCCAATGCAACATCAAATGCAAGTACTGCAATCGCAAATCCGACTGCGTCAACGAAAGCCGGCCGGGTGCGACGAACACGGCCCTCACTCCGGGCCAGGCTCTGTGCAATTCGGCTCACTTGAGCCGATTGTCCGGGTCCCCTTCCTCGACCATTTGGTTGAGCAGTTCGCGTTCGAGTTCGCGCGGTAGACGACCGCTCAAGAACGCCCGGCAAACCTGTTCTCCGGTCCCATTGGTGAAAACGGCTTCAGCCTCCGCCTTTCCTCCTTCCTGTAGCTTGGTGAGGGTGATGGTGCAGGTAATGGTATCGCCGAAGTAGACCGGCCTCATGAACCTGAAATCCATTTTCGTGGCCAACATCCCCGCTTGGCCGCCAAACTCGCAGATCATGGAACCTACGATCAGGCCGTGGCAGATAAGGCCTCTGAATCCTGTGGCCTCGGCCCAACGAAGATCATAATGCACCGGGTTATAGTCTCTGGTCAGGCGCCCGAAATCCAGATTCTCCTCCTCGGTGAACGTGCGCGTGTAAGAAAACGATTCACCCTCTTTCAAACCTTCTATGGCTCGCCGGCGCATGGGGTTGGTCTTGTTGGCAAGCAAGCGAAAAAACCAAACGAGGAACAAAGACGCAATTCTAGGCAACGTCGCATTGACGCCCCCGGCAGCCTGCATCGCAACGTCATCCGAGGAATCGAAAGGCGGGCGATTTTCCAGGAAGATAAGGATCAGGGGGATCTTCTCGAACCACTCTCCGGTCTGCGCGAAGTGAACGCGACGCGTGCAATCAGAAAAAGATCGAGCGGACAACGTTGAGGAAAAGGAATTCACTGATGATATAAGGTTTACAACCGTCTTGCAGTTGCCACCCTCTCGGTGATATCCTCCGTCGCATAGGCTATGTTCACCTCGGCTATCGTAAGCCGCGAAACCCCACCTTTGGAGATCGGAATCATGTCAGTCAAAAAATCGGATGAGCCGAAAATATCGATGGGCAGCACCAAGAAGGAAATGATCGCCGCCTATGACGAGGTGCTGAAGCAATTGGAGGAGAAGGAGCAAACCGAACTGAGGCCCGAAAAGGTCAAGGAAGAGAAGAGAAAGAAGGAAGCCGTCGGCACCGCTGAGGATGTGGCGGCGGAGGATATCGGATCCAAGGTTTCAGCGCTGAAACTCGGCATTGGCAAAATGCTGACGGAACTATCCGACAAGCTCGAAACCGAGGTTTCCAACTATCAAAAGGTTAAAGAGGCTGTTGAGGTCAGGTCCGCCGAGCTGCAGGAAATTTACGAAATAGAGAAAGCCGCGTCCTCGCTGGCCGCCTTGATCGAGGCCCAAACCAAAAAGCAGGTCGATTTTGAAACGCAGATGGCTGAACGCCGTGCAACCCTGGAACAAGAGATAGCCTCCGTACGGGCCGCCTGGGACAAAGAAAAGAAAAGCCACGAACAGCAGACCAAGGAAATGCTGGCTGCCGAGGCCAGGGAACGCAAGCAGGAAAAAGAGGACTATACTTATCACTTCGAACGTGACAAGAAGCAGGCCCTCGACACATTCCAGGATGAAAAGGCCAAACGAGAGAAAGAATTAGCCGAGAAGATCGAGATCGCCGAAAAAGATCTGACGCAAAGGGAACAGGCTGTTTCACAAAAGGAACAAGAACTCGGTAACCTACAGAAAAAGGTCGAGAATTTCCCCAAAGAGCTTGAAGCGGCCGTAGCAAAAGCGACGAAGCAGCTCGAACAGCAACTCACAAAGGATGCGGCCTATAAGGAAGGGTTGCTTAGAAGCCAGTTCGACGGAGAAAAGAACGTCCTGACCGCCAAAACGCAATCCCTTGAACAAACGGCCAAGGATCAAGCGGATCGGATAGCTCAATTATCGAAACAACTGGAAACGGCTTACCAAAAGGTCCAAGAGATAGCTGAGAAGGCGATCGAAGGTTCATCCAATGCAAAATACATGACCGAGCTGAAACAGCTGCTTTCGAAACGAAACCAATCGACCGAGTCTTCAGTGTAAGAAGTCCGATCTTTTTCGAGCGATTCACCCGCTCCGCCAACGACACGGGCCTCTGAAGGGAAGACCTCACGCGCGTTTCGGAATGAGCACCAGGTCGACGACTTTTCCCAGTTCGTCCGCGGTGATGATGTTCAACTCATTCTTGATATCATCCGGTATTTCTCTCAGATCCGCCCCGTTCTTGGCGGGGAAAACTACCGATTTCACGCCGGCTCGATGGGCGGCCAGCAGTTTTTCTTTCACTCCCCCCACGGGAAGTATCCTGCCCGTCAGCGTCAACTCACCGGTCAACGCCGTATCTCTTCTGCTCGGACGATCGGTCAACAGCGAGATGAGGGAGATGGCGATGGTCACGCCCGCCGAAGGGCCGTCCTTCGGTATGGCGCCGGCGGGAACGTGGATGTGTATGTCATGGTTTTCAAAAAAATCTTCTGAAATATTAAATAAATCCGTATGACTACGAATGTAACTGACCGCCGCCTGCGCGGACTCCTTCATCACGTCACCAAGTGAGCCCGTCAAGATGAGCCGGTTTTTCCCTTTCATCTTGGTGGCTTCGACAAACAGGATCTCCCCGCCCGTCTCCGTCCAGGCCAACCCCGTTGCAACGCCGATTCTTTCCTTGGCCTCCGCCACCTCAAAATAGAATTTCCTGTGACCAAGCAGCGTCTCTACGAGTTCCGGAGTAACCAGTGCGGCTTCCTCTTTCTCGCCCCGGCTTAGAATGTCCAGGGCAATTTTGCGGCAGACGGACGCGATCTCCCTTTGGAGGTTCCGAAGACCCGCCTCTCTCGTGTGCTCCCGGATGATTTTGTGAACGGCGTCCGGAGTGAACCGCACCGAGCGTTCTGAAAGCCCGGCCTCGTCCATCGCTCCAGCAGGGCGGCGGCCAGATCGCCTTTAAAGTCCTGTCCGATCTTATCCAGTTCATCCAGCATAAAGACCGGATTCCTGGTTTCGATCCGCCTGATTTCCTGGATGATGCGTCCGGGCAAGGCGCCCACATAACTGCGGCGATGTCCTCTGATCTCCGCTTCGTCTTTCATGCCGGCCAACGAGATGCGAATAAATTTGCGCTGGAGACTCCGGGCAATGGACATGCCCAAGGACGTTTTCCCGGTTCCAGGGGGACCGACAAAACACAGAATCGGCCCTTTTGAAGTTAATTGAACCTTCTTCTTCGACAGAGCGTTTCGGACGGCGGACCGGATCTCATCCAATTTGAGGGGCTTGGCGAGGAAATGGTAGGACCCCTTCTTCATGGCCTCGACGGCCGTGGGAACGGTGGCATAACCCGTGATGATAATGACTTCCGTGTCCGGGTTGAGGGCTTTGGCTCTCTCCAGGACCCCCATGCCGTCGATCTTCTCCATCTTCAGATCGGTTAGGATGATATCAAAGCTGTTCTTCTCCAGAAGCTCGAACGCTTCGGTCCCGTCGGCCGCCGTGGAAACGAGATAGCCTTCCTTTCTAAGCACGTGCTCCAGATTCATCCTCGTCATCTTCTCGTCATCCACTACCAACATCCTGTACTTGCGGGAGGCTTTCAGGATTCGGACGGCCAGATATTCCAGGATCCGGTCCTTGATTTCGGACAGGCCGTAGTGCTCTTCATCGAGGATGGACTCGGCGGTCTTCAGATCCAACACGTCTTCCGTCACCCTGTTCCAGGGAAGGCTGACAAGATAGTCGATGTAGTTCATCCCGATGGTGTACTCAGCCGAGGAAGGACCCATCTTGGATATTCTACCAACCTCGGTCAGCACGGCCTTCTCCACGTATTCGGGCATGTGGGCGCGCTGTATCGTCTGCTTCAGTTCTTCTATCTCGGTCAGCGTCTCGAGCTTCTCGCCTTTTTTGAATATCTGCACAGGGAACTCCTTCCAGGCTCTACGGAACTATATCGTCCTTGGAAATGAATCTCAACGCATTAGATATCTTGCCGGCCTCCTCATCGGTTCCTGCTCCCACCGGATTTCCGTTACAATCGGCAACACCTCAGGTGTTTCTGTAATAGTCTATAACTTATCAAAATTACTAACAATTAGCCAAAACCATCCCAATCTATTGCATATTGTAACGGCTAACCCCTGCCGCCTCACAGCCGCTCCTTGCGACATTATTCTAATAATATCAACACTATAAATGATATTTTGGCGTTTCGGCATGCGACTTGCTCTGTTGTAAAGGCAAATACCGGCAAAGGAGGCAATCGAAGATGTCCAAAATCAGAGACAAAATGCTCAAACTGGATCAATGGATGGTGGCCGTCACCTTCGCCGAAGCCGGCGAGCGCAATACGGCCTTGGAAATCATGAATGAAACACCCGGTAAGGAGATTCGCAAGCGGGTCCACGGCAGGGTTTGCAAAAGGGAAGATAATAGACCCGTGATGAGGGCATGAGAATGCTGCATCAGTTCGAAACAAAGGAAATCCAAGAATGAAAAAAGTCCTCCTGGCCATCGGCGGGATCGCCCCCAGCAAGAAAGTCTTCAGCTATGCGGTGGAACTCTGCGAACGCATACGAGCGGAGCTGGACATCCTACAAATCATCAGGCCGAAACAGTATCGCGAATATCTGAAAAGGGTCCGGCAAGGATCCCACCATGCCAAGGGATACATTGAAAGAACCATGACGGCGGCCGCCTTTGCTGAGGCCGGTGAACATGAACTGGCTAAAGAAATTGAAGCCCAGGCACTGGAAAGCTTCCGCTCCCTGCTGCCGGAGTCGGAAAGGGCCGGAGTTCCTTGTCATTTGACCATGAAGTCGGGACACCCCGATGAAGAAGTCCTGAATTACACCAAGGAGCATCGGGATGTCGTACTCACGATCTATGACCTTCCCAAGGAGGAGGAAAACGACCGCTCTCTGGGGAGTAGCAAGAAACGGCTGTTAAGAGAAATCAAAGACCACATACCCACTCCCCTTGTGATGATGAGGGGTTGATCACCGGTATGTTCATTCAAGAAATTTAACAGGAGGCGTCAAGAGATGATGGGGCTGTTTGGGAAGATAACCAGTAGGTTAAGAAATATGACCGAAAAGTCGGACCGTTACCACGAGGCGCTTACAATGGCGGAGGCGGGTCAGCAAGAGCAGGCTATAGGGCTGATCGCCAAAGAGAATAGTCGTGACGTAACACCTCCAAAGCTGATCGTTGTCGGAAGAGAAAGCAGTTTTTCGAAAGAGATCGTCGACTACGCTTTGGAGATGGCCCAAAGAATGTCGTATCAGATATTGGCCCTGAACACGGCTCCGCTTTCGTCTCAGACTTTTCAACTATTTTCATCTTCAAGAAGCAAGCTCTGCGAGGAATTCCGAACTCTCTCGGAAGAGAATGTCAGGGCATTTCGGCTAGAGGCCGAAAAGATGGGGATCCCTTTTTCCCATGTAGTCGAATTTTGTGAACCGGATGAAGCCATCGAGGCAATCACGCGGAAGTTTCGAGATATCGAGTTCGTGGTTTCCGAATCCGAGGAAGATCGGGTGGCCAACAGGGAGGAGCAAGGCGAACGGCCTAGACATGAAATCTATGTCTATTCAATGATGTAGGTCCGTTCCCTTTACTAATTCACCCGTACACGGTCACTGTTGAACCTTCTAAGTTCATGGATTTTGACGGATGAAGTCCCTACGGCCCTGCAGATAGACCGTGGGGAATTCTCCCGTATTTATGATACCCTTTCATGATAGTATGTTGAGGAGAACAAAATGAATGCACACTTTATATATTCTTTGGCGCTGATCGTCGTTGCGTTTTTTTTGTGTTTCTGGTTTCGAAATGAAGAGAATGACAGAGCAGACTAGTCGAATGTCATCAAAAGAGATCTGAAGTTGCTGCTGAACGGAAAGGAGTATTCTAAATGACATCTCAAATGATATTGACGATGCTTGTTCTTGCTTTTGCTATTGTTCTCTTTATATTCGAATGGGTCAGAGTAGACGTTGTGGGAATCATCATGATGGTGTTGCTCCCTCTCATCGGCCTCATCTCACCCAAAGAGGCGTTTGTCGGTCTGAGCAGTAATGCGGTCGTTTCCATCATTGCCGTCATTATTATCGGAGCGGGGCTGGACAAGACGGGCGTTATGAACCAGGTGGCCGGACCTATTATAAAACTGGCGGGTCGCAGTGAGAAACGGATTATCGCCTTGATCTCCGGAGCCGTGGGATTGATCTCCAGCATGATGCAAAATATAGGCGCAGCCGCCCTCTTCCTGCCTGTGTCCCAGCGTATTGCAAAAAGATTGGAGACTCCCGTATCCCGAATTCTTATGCCTATGGGCTTCTGTGCAATCATCGGAGGGACCATTACCCTGGTGGGATCCAGTCCTACCATTCTGTTGAACGACCTCATGGTCCTGGGCGGAGAAAAACTGGAACCCTTCTCCCTGTTTACCCAAACGCCGATTGGTATATGCCTTCTGGCAAGTGCAATTTTCTATTTCACGTTTTTTGGGAAATTTGTTTTACCCGCTGCGGGCGGTGAAGCGGATAAAGGAGTCACGGCTTCCCTCATGGAAGAGTATCGGGCGCTGGGGACCCTTTTTGAACTGCACGTTCCAAAAGACTTCAAAGATGCAAAGACGTTGGAAGAGCTGAATATCCGGACCAAGTTTTTGGTCACTGTTGTCGCCATCAGCTTTTCTTCAAAAAGAGAAAAGAGCCTTGTCCCGCGAAGCCACAACAGAATCTCCGCCGGCGACGATCTTGCCGTGGTTGGAAGAGAAGAGAATATCAGAAGACTTGCCAAGGAATACGGATGGCAGGTCAAGGAAAGTCTGGAGGTTTTTGCCGAAGCCCTTTCCAGAACCAATGCCGGAATGGCGGAAACCGTCGTTTCTCCCCGCTCCGAACTCGTTGGAAAATCGATGAGCGAAATTCATTTCAAAGATCTCTATGGGGTCAACCCCGTCGCCTTGTCCAAGGGTCGCAAGATCTTTTACAGCGGACTGACCAGGATTCGACTCCAGATGGGTGACACCCTGTTGCTGCAAGGTCCTTGGGAGAGGTTCCACATTTTGAAGAACCGCCCGCAGCCGAGAGCGCTCACCTTTGCCACTCCTCTCGAGGGCGAAATTATGCGGCCCCATAAAGCCAAGCTGGCCGTAGCCTGGTTCGCGATAGCCCTGTTTCAGATTATCTTCTTTAAGGTTCAGCTTTCCGTCGCCCTCATGTCCGGGGCATTGGGAATGATTATCACGGGCGTCCTTTCCATTGACGAAGCCTACCGCTCCGTGGACTGGATGACCGTCTTTTTGCTGGCCGGACTGATACCTCTTGGAATCGCCTTTGAGAAATCAGGTACGGCGGCTTTCATCGCTCATAATGTCCTGGAGTTGATCGGTCATCCCACGCCCATCGTGCTTCTCGCCGTTGTGGGCATTATGACGTCCTTTTTCACTTTGGTGATTTCCAATGTGGGAGCGACGGTCCTGCTGGTTCCCCTCTGTATGAACATGACGGTCATGGCCGGAGGAGATCCCCGTATGGCCGCCCTGGTCGTCGGGCTGTCCGCTTCCAACACCTTCGTTCTGCCTACTCATCAGGTCAACGCCCTGGTCATGAGGCCCGGAGGGTATCGGACCGTGGATTATGCAAAAGCCGGCTTCGTTATGACGGTGATCTTTCTGACAGTGGAACTCAGCGTCCTGTACTTTTTCTACGGGATTCAATAACGACCACCGGCGCCGGGTGACTTTAAGCTTACCCCTCCCTCATGTCTCCCAAACCGGTCATGTCGTCCGTCCTTGGGCATGAGCAGGAGGGGAAAACCGGCATGAGGCGTCGGTGAAAGATATGTTCAACCATTCTGCGTTCTCCACTCCGTGTCCGATACATCCGGGAGAACGATTATCGAGTAGAGTTCACGATGAAGGAAGGGTTGAGGACAAGAACTCAATCCCCCTCATCCCGACACCAGGAGGTGCTTGTGGCGATTATAACGATTTCAAGAGGATGCTACAGTCACGGTCAGGAAATAGCGGAAGAACTGGCCAAGATGCTGGGTTACGAATGCATCAGTCAAGAAGTTCTTGTCGAAGCTTCCCGTTTCTTCCATGTTCCCGAGGAGAAACTGCTGAAATCCATTCACGACTCCCCATCCATGTTGGAAAAAATTACCCATGCGCGGGAGAAATTTCTGGCCTGCATCCAAGCAGCTTTGTTAGAACACGTGAAAGAAGACAATGTGGTCTATCACGGTTACGGGGGCCATATGCTCGTCCCGGGCATCTCACACGTCTTGAAGGTTCGTGTGATTGCCGAATTGGAGGATCGAATAGCGCTCCTTCAAAAAAAGCGGAATATTTCGAGAGATCAGGCTCTGAAGTTCATCGAAACGGAAGACAAGCATCGGAGCGACTGGAACCAGTATGTGTGTAAGGCGGATATGACCGATCCTCACCTGTACGATTTGGTCCTGAACATAGGAAGACTGAACGTGGAGGACGCTTGCGAAGTCATCTGCGCCGCCGCAAGGCGCGACACCTTCAAAGCAACCCCGGAATCGGAAAAGGCCATCCGTGATCTGGCCCTGAGCAGCTTCGTCAAAGCCGCTCTTCAGGAAATCTGTGAAGCGGAAGTGAGCGCCGACGACGGCAAGGTCGCCATCCATGTCAAAGGCCAGAAACTCAGGAAAACAGGCTTCACCAGCCCAAAGCTCCAAGACCAGGTGATGGAAAAGATAAGAGGGGATCTGACTAAGGATATCCTGCAAGCCGTAAGAGGAATCCCCGGCGTTAAAGACGTCGTCTTCGATATCGACCTTCCCTATTATTCTTGAGAGTTCAAGGCGGGAAATGAGAAGAAAGATCATCATCGCCATTTCAACGTTCCTTATCCTGAGCGGATTCATATGGTCTTTGGCCTACTACAAGCATCTCGTATTGAATCAGAAGCTCCAGATCCTGGAGAAGAAAGACAACCTGTTCAATACCATCCTCGAGGCCCGCAGGTACGAGAAGAATTACTTCTTATATCTGGGCCCCGAAAACCTGCAAGACGCCTTGTCCTACGCGCGCAAGTCGGAGCAAAAACTAAACGGGATCATTGGGGATTACGGCCGCTTCACACTGGCCACGAATCTCCAGGAAAATTTGGACGACCTCCGGAAATATGAAAACGCCTTATCTTCTCTGCTCGAACTTCATCAGGAAAGAGGATCTCCGGAGGTCGAGCAGAATCTGATCGAGGACTATTCACGACACCAGCACATCATCCGGGCGCTCGGCAAGAAGATTACGGAGGATATGGAGGCGATCCTCTCCCAGGAACGACGGTATGTAAACCGCCTCTTCGGGGAGTCCAGAATCTATCAATTTCTGACCTTGTTGGGGGTCTTTGTTCTATCCATCTTTGCGGTTCTCTTCTTTGTCTTTAGTGTCAATCGACCCCTAAAGACCATTGAGGACGCCATTCACAAAATCGCGGTGGGTGACTACACAAACATGCCTCCAATATCCACCGGAGACGAATTTGAATCCTTGGTAAACAGTTTGAACAACATGATCAATGAACTGAACAGGCGAAGCGAACAGCTCGTACAGACGAAAAAATTGGCCTCCTTGGGAACCCTGACCTCGGGCGTGGCCCATGAATTGAACAACCCGCTGAACAATATTTCCACCTCCGTTCAGATTCTGCTCGAAGAATTGGAAGAAGATAACCTGGAATACAAGCGGGAACTGCTGATTGAAACAGAGAAACAGGTGGAGAGAACGAGAGATATAGTGAAAGCCCTTCTCGAATTTTCCAGGGAAAGATCTTTTCACCTCAAGCAGCTTCGTTTCAAGATCTTGGTGGACAGCACCCTGAAACTGATCAAGGGAGAAGTGCCGGCCAACGTGGAACTCAGGGTTGATGTACCGGAAGATATTCGGGTAAACTTGGATCCTCGCCGCATTCAACAGGTGTTGGTCAATCTGATACTCAATGGGATCCAGGCCATGGAACATGGAGGGATCCTCAGCATCCGGGCTGCCAAGGGAAAAGACAAAGCGGAATTCTATTTCCAGGTCAGTGACACCGGTAGCGGGATACAGGCTGAAAATCTCTCAAAGATTTTCGATCCGTTCTTCACCACCAAAGAAGTAGGCAAAGGCACCGGATTAGGCCTCTCGATCAGCCATTCTATTGTTGGACAACATGGAGGCCGAATCGAAGTTGAAAGTGAAATCGATAGAGGCACCACATTTACCGTCTTCTTGCCGACCGACCACGACATCCTGGAGAGCAGCGAAACGGATGAAGATTGAAAAGGATCCGCCGATCCACGCACCTTCCGGGGAATGACGGAGAATCTCCTCCTCTAAAGGAATCTCTTTTGTGAATACCGAACCCACGATACTCGTTGTGGAAGATGAAGATGTAGCCCGCAAGAACCTGGAACATGTCCTCAGAAAGGAGGGATATGACGTCATTTCTGTCGACAACGGCAAGAAGGCGCTCGATCTGTTGAATACCAGGACATTCGATCTTGTCATTACCGATCTCAAGATGGAGAAAGTGGACGGCATGCAGGTTTTGGAGAAAAGCCGGGAACTGCAGCCCCATACGGAAGTGATCATGATCACGGGATACGCGACCGTTAATTCAGCGGTGCAGGCCATGAAGGAGGGAGCATATCACTATATTGCGAAACCGTATAAGATCGATGAGGTCCGGAAGACCGTCAAAGAAGCGCTGACCAAGCGCGGGCTTCTGCTGGAAAACATCGAACTGAAGGAGTCCTTGAAAAAGATCCGGCCCATCCCGTCTATCGTCGGAAGAAGTACGCAAATGATCGCCGTTCAAAAAACCATCCAGCAGGTCGCCCCTTCAGACATCAATGTCCTCATTTTAGGTGAGAGTGGCACGGGAAAGGAGATGGTGGCAAAAGCCATACATCACCTGAGCCCCCGTTCGAATAAGAGATTCGTGGCATTCAACTGTGGATCCTTCACCGAGGATTTGATGGCGAACGAACTCTTCGGTCATGAAAAAGGAGCGTTTACCGGGGCCACCACGGAAAAGGCAGGACTGGTGGAAGCAGCGGATGGAGGAACCGTATTCCTGGACGAAGTCGGCGACATGCCTCTGACCATGCAGGTTAAATTATTGAGAGTGATCCAGGAAAAAACGTTCCTCCGCGTTGGAGGTGTGGATCCGATACCCGTGGACGTACGTTTTATCGCTGCAACTCATCGTGATCTCAAGGAGGATGTGAAAAACGGATATTTTCGTCAGGATCTTTTTTACCGTCTCAATGTGATTACCATTCTTCTCCCCCCTTTGACGGACCGCGACGGAGATATCCCGCTGTTGGCCAATCATTTCCTGACTCAAAAAAGCGAGGCCATGAAAAAAGACATCCGGGGAATCGAACGGGAGGCCATGGACTTGTTGTGCCGGTACGGCTGGCCTGGAAATGTCAGAGAACTGGAAAACGTCATCGAAAGGGCCGTCGCCCTGGAGAACGGCCCCTCGATTATCGTCGCCGACCTTCCGGATTATATCCGAAATCTATCCATAGAAACCTACCGTCACGCCGCTTCCAGCACCCCCACCTTGGAGGAGCAGGAGAAAAACTATATCCAATGGGTATTGAAGAAGTGCGAAGGGAACAAAACCCGGGCCGCCAAGATCATGGGAATCGACCGCGTCTCCCTCTGGCGCAAGATGAAAAGATACGGATTGGAAGAATAGAAACAAGCCTCCCTTTGCCGGAGATGCACGCTATTTCATCCCCAATTCGGCATCACACGCGTCCCCTGATTTTCACGGACACAGTTCTTCGGCCGCCTCTCCCGTAAATTGGATGTTCTTCAGTCCGCCGTTGGCGGCGGATATACGGCTGCGAAACACATCGCGCCCAAAAGGGGACACCTCCTTGAGGCAGGACGTATGGATGTACACCTTTCGTACTCCATGAGCGTTCTTGTCTAAAGCGTTGAGCACTTCGTGGGCCGAGGTGCCGTCAAAGTCACCGATCAGTTTTAGATGTAAGCTATCGCTGTTGCGATGCACAAGAATTTTGAAGTTGGAAGCCACGAGCCTTTTCTCCGACGTTCATAGGGTTCATCCGTGGTCGATCAAACAGTCGCTTCGGAAACAGCAATCCAGCTGGTCGCAGTATTCTTCGGCTCTGCCGAAACAATCGAAATTGCCTTCCGCGCGCTGAATCAGTCGGATCAAATCCACCTTCTTTGGGTTCTTTGCCTGGATTCCCAGGGCCTTGGCCTTCACCTTCAGCTCTCTCATGTTCATATGGACCTCCTGTTTTGAAATCCGGAATATTCGACGCACGTCCACCTGCGCGCTTTCCGATCGTGGAACACCGCCCTGCGGCTTTATCGTCACGGGCAAGGTGAATACAAAGTTGGAGCCTCCCGGTTCCGGCTCGTACCGGATATCCCCGCCGTGCTGCCTGAGCACCTTGTAGGTCAGGTGCAGCCCCAACCCGATGCCGTTGGAAGCGTGTCCGCCGTTGTGGCTGATCTTGCAGAATCCGGTGAACAGACGGCCCCGGAGCTCGTCCGGAATCGGCTTGCCGCTGTTGTACACATGGCAGCGAACATGCGACCCGCATACCCGACACCCCAGCGCTATCGTACAACCCTTTCCGCCGAACTTTATGGCGTTAACCAGAAGATTCCGTAACACCGCTTTCATCCAGAATCGGTTTCCACGTACGAAGATCCCGTGGAACGGTGTAATGCAGGTTTGCCTGTCCATGGAAACATGGGAGTCCCGGATCTCCGCCGCCAGTTCCTCGAGCACGGGTTCGACCACATCATATCGCAAGTCCAGCTCCGTATACTCGATATGCACCGCGCCGTTGAGCACGGACACCTTGCCCATGCAATCCTCGGTGATCCCGATGAGTCTCCCGATCCTCCGATAAAGGTCGGAAAGTATGTTTCCGAGAGGACCATCCGTTCCGCCGTACGCGCCGCGAAGGATTAGCTTCACCATCGCCGCCATGGAGACCAAAGGACTCCGGATATCGTGCGCCATAAGGGCCACGGCGTCCAATACGTCTTCCGGCGCCACGATTCCCGTGGTCACCTGTCGCTCCTCCATCGATCCCTTCTCTCTGCTTTCAACATACGCATGACTCGCTCTTTGGCTCATGGGACCGTTTCTATAGACGGAACACCGGAGTCCTGTCTATGGGGGAACTCCCGTATTGAACGGAGAAAATCCCTACTTCGAAGTGACGGATGGTCGCGCGCTTCAATTCATGGGAGCGATTGTGGACGGGATGACGAATCAAGACCGGGGCGCACCTAAACAAATCCGAGGGGAAAGAGGCCTCGCGCCTCCGCAAAACGGCTGTTATCTTGCGAGCGTCTCCCGAAGGATGACGCCGGCCTGAAGGGTTTTTGAAAGGGTAAAGGGTCTCGCCTCCGGCGGGATTTCAAACGTATACCCCATGAATGATTGTCCTCAAAGCTCCGGATCGATGAGCCCGATCTTCACGGCGTACTTGACCATGCCGGGCAAGTCGTACAGGTCCAGTTTCTTCATGATGTTGCTGCGATGTTTTTCCACGGTTTTCGGGCTGATACACAGCAAATCTCCGATCTCGCGGCTCGAATGGCCTTCCACCACCAGCCGGAACACCTGTTGCTCGCGTTCGCTCAGCAGGTCGTACGTCCGCTCACCTACCCGTCGCTCTCCGATTCTCAGGTAAGTATCCACTACGTCGGCTTGAATCTTGGAACTCAGGTAGTACTCCGACCGGTGCGCCGCCCGGATGGCGTCAACCACCTCGTTGCTCGGAGAGGCTTTGAGCACGTAGCCCAGCGCTCCGCAGGAGAGCACTTCGTGAACGTAGGCCTCTTTCTTGTGCATGGAAAGAACCACCACTCGGGTCTCGGGTGTTGTCTCTTTCAGCAGGCGAACTACCTCGATGCCCGAGAGCTGGGGCATGGCAATGTCGATCAGCGCCACGTCGGGACCAATGGATTTGGCCAACCGCAGCGCCTCCCGGCCATCCTCCGCCTCCGCCACGACCTCCATATCCGGCTGGCTGTTGACGAGCTGGCGCAACCCTTCCCGGACAATGGAATGATCATCCGCTATGAGCACGCGTATCTTGCGCATATGTGTCTTGCCTCGAGGGGAAGCTCCGCGCGAAGCACGGTTCCTTTCCCTCTCCCGGATCGGATCTCGATGGAGCCGCCCAACGACGCCACCCGTTCCCGCATCCCCAAAAGTCCGATGCCCCGGTGGCTCGCCGAAGACACGTCCCCCAATCCCACGCCGTCGTCCTTCACAGTCAGGATGACGTTGGGGTGACTCAGGGTGAGGATCACCTCGGCATGCCGGGCCCCGGCGTGCCTTGCGATGTTGGTGAGGCCTTCCTGAACCATGCGATACAAAGCGATCTCCAACGCAGGGTCCAGGCGTTTCTTGAAACCGAGCGCTTTAAAATCCACATCGAGTCCGGGCGCTCGCCGCATGAACTCTTTTATATACCAGGCCAGCGCCGGTACGAGTCCCAGATCGTCCAGCATCTCCGGCCGCAGCTCGTGAGAAATGTTCCTTATGGTGTCTCCCAGCCGCTCCACGATCCCCGTCAGCTCCTGAATCCGCTTCTTCTGCTTCTCGAACTCGCGCGGGAGGGAACCCCGCAACGCTTCCATCCCTAAATGAAGAGCGGTAAGAGCCTGACCGCATTCGTCGTGCAGGTCCTGGGCCAGCCGTTTACACGCGACCTCCTGGGTGCTGATCAGCTCCCGGGAAAGACGCCGGATCTCTTTCTCGGCTTGTTTGCGCTCCGTGAGATCCTCGTACATGATAAACAGCGTGTCATCCTCGATCACCACGGGCCGAAACCTTACGTACCGGACCGTTCCATCCTTGCACGTCACGCGAAATTCACGAGGGTCCACCTCACACTGCGCGCCGGCCTTCATGTCGGATATCCAGGCCGCCCGCGCTTGCCGGCGATACTCCGCATCCGGAAAGGCGCGACGAAACCACTCTCCTCCGGTCGGGATGTCCTCCAGCGTGTAACCGAAAATCTCGATGAACTTCCGGTTGACGTACAAGTATCGCCCCTGGTCGTCGATGACGGATATGGGGAAGGGAGACATCTCCGCAATGCGCCGAAACCGCCGTTCGTATTCCAACAGCGCCTTTTCGGTCTCTTTGAGTCTGGTAATGTCCCGCACGATCCCTTCGATGGCCTTAGCCGCGCCGGAAGCATCGCGCAAAACCACCCATCGATCGTGCATCCACCGGACAGACCCGTCGGGATGGAGGAAACGGTACTCGATCTCACCCCTCTCGAAGCCGGGTTTAAGCGAATCCGCCGAGGCTTTTCGAACCGCCTCCCTATCCTCTGGATGGATGTGAAGCAATATGGTTTTCGGGGTCACCACACGGGCAAACTCGGAATCGTCATAATCCAACAGCCTCCCGCTGCTCTTGTTCATGAATATGAACGTGCGGGAAGCCACGTCATAGTGATAAATGGCGTCCTGGAGCTGGTCGGCGAGCCTTTTGAAGTCTTCGGATACCCGTATGTCGAGCTCTTCCGGCATGGTTGGTTTCCACTCGCCTGGACACTTTTCGAAGGGTGATGGGTCCGCCGGCAGGGGCAAACCCGTACATACGCAGAGCAGGCCCCCATACTGTATGCTACGGGCGAATCGGGAGAACCCTATACCTATTGTATACGGTCACCCTCGATAAAGGCAAATTTCCTTGGTGTGGGTGCGGATCTCGGGACCCATCGGAGTCCGTTTTCTCAATTCCGGATCGTTTTCTTGCTCCGACCGTGATCGTGAGGAAGAGGCCGGCCGGCTGAAAAACATGGCCTTATCAGCCCGTTGAAAAAGCCGGGTTGTTGCAGGCCGCAAGGAGGGATGCGGTTATTTGGTATTCCCTATATCTACTCGCGCGAGGTTCTTTGGTGGGTAACATTCCAATCCGCACTCCGCATGGATATCGCTTCGCTCGATCTGTAACGTCACATGCTCGATGCCGAATCGGTCATGCAGCTCCGTACGTATCTGCGACAACAGAGTGTCGTCGTTTCCCGCCTCCGGTCGTATCAGGTGCGCCGTCATGGCGGTCTCCGTCGTACTCATGGCCCACACGTGTACGTCGTGAACCGATTCGACGCCCGGAAGGTTGGAAAGATACCCGGTAATGGCTTCCGCATCGATTTCACGCGGCACTACGCGGCACTGCGTGCAGCACCAGATCGAAAGACTCCCGAAACAGCCGCCAGGTTCCGATAAGAATGATCGCCGCAATGGTCAGGCCCACTACCGGGTCGATCCATAACCACCCGAGGAAGCTGATCGCGATGCCCGCCACAACCACTCCTAAAGACACTCCGGCGTCCGCGGCCATATGAAGGAACGCGCCGCGTATGTTCAGATCTCTTTCCCGGCCCGCTACGAACAGCAGGGCCGTCGCCGTATTGATGGCCACTCCGATGGCGGCCACCACCACAACGACATGCCCCTCGACCAGTTGAGGATGGCTGAATCGTCGGATCGACTCCCACGCAATGCCTCCCACCGCAACCAGAAGAACGATCGCATTGGCGAGGGCCGCGAGCAGGGTCGAGCTTTTCCATCCATAGGTGCTACGGTGGGTCGGAGTGCGCATGCTTAAAAGGTTGGCGCCGCAGGCCAGCAATAGCCCGAGGACGTCGCTCAGGTTGTGACCGGCGTCCGCAAGCGGCGCGATCGAATCGG
>JACQYL010000043.1 GCA_016208165.1 Deltaproteobacteria bacterium | reverse complement strand
TTGTCCTTTACGTGAGACGCATTGGCCGTGCCCTGGAGTTCGGCCAAAGCGGCCGTAGCCCCGATCAGTACGTCGCCGACGCCCACCTTGCACCCGCCGTAGCTCGCCCTGTGGTGGGCGGCGAACAGCTCGATGAGCCTGCCGGCATAGCCGTATTCGCCCTTCATGAAGATGCGTTCTTCGGGAACGAACACGTCATCGAATACCACCAGGGCCTCGCACCCGCCGTAATGCAGGTTGCCCACGTCCGTTCGTCCCGCCTCCAGACGCCGGGTGTCCGACGGCTGGCGGCCGTAGATGAAGGTAACGCCTTTGGTGTTCGACGGCACGGCGAAGGCGATGGCGAATTCCTTGTCCTCTTCCTTGAGGGCCCTGGTGGGCAGCACGATCAATTCGTGGGAGTTGACGCCTCCGGTGATGTGCAGCTTGGCCCCCCGGACGATGACGCCGCCGGGCACTTCGTCGACCACGTGCAGGTATTGATCCTTGTCTTTCTGCTGGGACGGCGAGAGGCTACGGTCCCCCTTGGCGTCCGTCATGCACGCGGCGGGCAAGATGTCATTGCTCTGGATATATTCGAGGAATTCGACGAACGTCTTGTGGCGGTGGGAGCCGAACTCCTGATCGATTTCGTAGGTAACGGAATAGAGGGAGTTCATGCAGTCGAGGCCCGCGCATCGCTGAAAACAGCAGGCCGTTCCCCGGCCCATCTCGCGGAGCATAGTGATTTTGTCGATGAGGTCTTCCGTGCTGTGCTGGATGTGAGCGAACCGATTGATCGAATCATTGAAGAGGTGGGACCGCACGGAGAACAACTCTTCCTTTTGGCCGGGCTCGGCCTGGCGAAACGTTTCCGCCATGGCGACGGCCGGCGGTCTGGATATGGGATGTTCCACCACGTCCTCGATTTGTTCTCCCCCGATAAACACTCGATGTCCAAGATCCTTGAGACTTAAAAGATATTCGTCTCTGGTTTTTTGCGGCATTGCTTCCTCCTGCCCAACTTCAATGATTCGATATGGTTGATGCTTTACGCTGCTGTTTTCTGAGGGAAACTTTGGAAATCCCGCCGGGGCGGGACTCAGACACCCTTCAAACTTCTTGAGTATGGCCGCACCGCCTGTGGCGGAGCGGCTCCCTCACCCGTAGCCCCTCTCCCACAGGGAGAGGGGCTACGATCGGGGCTACTTTGTTACTTCCTCCTCCCCGTTCCGGGGACCAGGGGATCAAACATGCTTTGATTGGGTTGCCCTTATCGTGTCTTATCGGAAATTCCGGTGACGCGCAAACTCCCTCTCCCTGTGGGAGAGGGTCAGGGTGAGGGCCTAACCTATGTCGCTTCAGGGAGACGGTTCTCGCCTATCACCTGATTCTATTCATAGTACTCCGGCGCTTCCTTGACGGTTTTCCACTGGTCCGGATCGTGTCCGTGAATCAGCCACGCCTTTTCGCGATCGACCAATTCGTGAAGCCTGTGAATGCTTCTCGCGGCCTGATCGTTATCCATATTGTTTCTCGAAATCAGCCCATGCACATAGTTATCCGAGCAGGGCACCGAGTCCCCGCTCAGGATCACGGCTCCTTTTTCTTTGAGGCGGACCAGCAGTATCTGGTGGCCCAGGGTATGTCCGGGCATGGGTATGATCTTCAGGCTGTTGTCTCCGTAAATGTCCAGCTCGCCTTCGATCTCTTGGTAGATGAGCGCATGGTGATCCCAGTCGGCGCGGAAATAGCCTTTTCCCTCGAATTCGGAGCTACTCGCGCACTCGAGATCCTTTTTCGAAACCAGGAACGTGGATTTGTTGAAAAACCCATTGCCGCCGCAGTGATCGAAGTGGAGGTGCGAATTCACTACGTAGCGGATATCGTTGGGCGTCATCCGGACCTTTTTCAATTGATCCACCACTCCCGAGGTTTCATCGCCGATGGGCGCGAACGCCTTTGCAAGCCCGCCCCACCGGGCCGTGTCCTCGAATACTTCCGGGTGGGGGCCCGTATCGAACAACACGTTGCCCTCGGGATGCGTTATCAGGTACACGGGCATGGGGGCGTCAATGAACACGTCTTTCGGGACATCCGGAACAAACACGTTCTTGCGGCACCGTATGCGGCCGCAACTGAAGGCGTAGAGTTTCATCATACCTCCCGTCGGTGATTAGACAGTTACATAACATCAATTTTATGATAATCATTCGCGGGGGAAAACTTTCGAGAAAGTTTTCCCCCGCGCCCCTTTTCAAAGCTTTTTGGGCGAGCCGCACCGCCTTCGGCGGAGCGGCTGAGACAGATTTGTATCAAGAGCCGATCTCGGCGAGATTGAGGACCCGCTGTTTGAACTCGTCCAAGCGCTTATTCAGCTCTCCTTTGATCATCATCTGCTGGACCACCACCGGGGCGCCGCCCTGGGTGGATTCCGCCACCAGGATGCAGCCGATGCCGGTCAGGTATTCCATGAGACGCATCATTTTGAGGCGGTCCCTCGTGTCCACGTCCGGGTTCGCCTTCAGGTACTTGTCCAGCAGCGGAGCCAAATCCGGATTAGCCAGATCCTGGGCGCTCGGACTGCACATGATCAACCCGCCGGAGATATCGACGGAAAGACGCGCCGTGTTCCAGAGGGCCATGGTTCCGTGCCGTTTGGCTACGTTGGCCATCAACGCATTGGGATAGAAGCTGCCGGATTCGGTCTTGGTTCCCATGGTGGCCGCCGCCACGATGGATCCCCAGGCCAGCTCGCCGTCATAGAGCATTTCGGCCAGCTTGTCCCTGATGTGGGACGCGCCGCCGACTCCATTGTAATCGGCGATCACCGCGGAACCTCCGATGAGAAGGTCCCGGTGACCGCATTTGCAGGACGTGGTCACGCACCGGAAAGTGGGCGCCGTCTGGGACACCAGCCTGTGGGTGTATTCCGCCTCTCCGCACATGAACACCCGGTCCCACGGTACGAAGACATCTTCAAAGAAGATATGCGCCAGGTTGTAGACCCCATAGCGGGGGTTGCCGAGATCTCCCCGATCACTGTTGAATCGACGGTAATCCGGAGCCGGAGCGCCGTGCACGTACGTGATGCCCGGAGTGTCGGTGGGCAGAGCGCAAGCCACCACATACGCTTTCTCGTCGTCGCGGTAAGCGGTGGTGGGCATGCAGATCAACTCGTGGGCAATAATGGCTCCCGAAATCTGCAGCTTGGGCCCCCGGATCACGATGCCGTCTTTCTTCTCGTCCACAATTCGCAGGTACATGTCCGGATCGGGCTGTTCGCCCGCCCGTTTGCTCCGGTCGCCTTTGGCGTCCGTGATGCATCCCGCCACGGACAGATCCTCCCTCTGCACCTTCGCGAGGTAGGAGATGAGCCGGTCATGGTAGGGCTTGCCCGTTTTGTTTTGAAGAACGTACGTCAGTGTATGCAGCGCGGCCAGGATGTTGCCGGAAACGCAACGCGCGCCGATGCACATACCGTTCCGCCGGGCCATGTCCCGCATCAGCTCGAAGCGTTTGATCAGGTCGTCCGCGCTCTGATACACGTGGGTCAACCGATTGACCCGTTCGCCCGTGACCGGTGAAAGGATGGTCATCTGCTCCTCGTACGCCGGATCCAGAGCCATGTCATAGGTCATGGCCACGGCTTCAATCGCCGGTCCCGTAAGCTCATGGTCCACGAGGTTGTCGATTTTCTTCCCGAAGGCGTACGCGTTCAGTTTCAGGCTTCTAAGGCTGTCCTTATAAGCGTTTCCTGAGATCAGCGACATATCGTTGCTCCTTCAGTTTTGATGGATGATGCGATCAGGAAGCCCATCCTACCACGCGTGTGGACGGGCCGCATCCTGTTTGCATGTTTGCTGCGTGACCGGTCATCGTTTGATCGTGATGCCGGCTTCTTCCCGGTCCCACGTTTGAGGCGTCAATCCAGCCTCGCGCAACACGTGTTTTCGGATTTTGTCCGTGGGCGTTTTGGGCAGCTCGTCCATGAATTCGATGTATCGGGGAACGTGGAAGTACGGCATGCGGGGCTCGCAAAACCGGATGAGTTCTTCCTCGGTCAGACTCGCTCCGGGCTGCAACACTATGCAAGCCTTGACTTCGTCCTCGGTAAGCACCGGATCCTTGACGGCGATGACCGCGGACTCGAGCACCGCCGGATGGGAGTTGATCACGCTTTCCACTTCGAACGAGGAAATGTTTTCGCCTCTTCTCCTCAACGCATCCTTGATCCGGTCGACGAAATAGTGCCAGCCGTTTTCGTCCCGGTACATGGCGTCGCCCGTATGGAACCAGAGGTTTCGATACGCCTCGAGGGTCTTTTCCGGCATGTTGTAGTACCCCGAGAGGATGCCGTAGGGTTGGTCGTTCCGGACGACCACTTCCCCGACCTGTCCGGGGGGGACTTCGTCATCGTATTCGTCCACGATGCGCACCTGGAAGCCCTTGACCGGTTTACCGCAGGCCCCGTCGGGCATTTTTTCGTCCAGAGGAGAAAAGAGGGGCAGGTTGCATTCCGTCATTCCGTAGGCGGTGATCACCTTGAGGCCGAACCGCTTTTCGTATTCCTTATAATCCGGAGCGGGAACCAGGAAAGCCAGCCGGACCGGGTTGTCGGTGTCATCCGGTTTCGGGGGAACGGAAAAGAGAAGGGGGCCTATGGCGCCCAGACCGTTGAACACCGTCGCCTTGAAAAACCGGATGTCGTCCCAAAAGCGGGACAGGCTGAACCGCGGCGACACGGCCACCTGAGCCTCCGCCAGCATACTCGGATAAACGGTCATCAGTCGTGCGTTGGCATGAAACAGGGGCAAGCAGGTGTAGTCGATGTCACTGGATACGAGCCCCAGGTTTTCCACCACGTTCTCGCCCCAGATGTGGCAGTTCGCATGGGACATCATGACGCCCTTGGACGGCCCGGTGGTTCCGGAAGTGTACAGGATCGTGGCCGGATCCGAGAAATGTACGTTCGCGTCCGGTGAATCGGCGGGGAACGAAGCGAACTCGTCCATGTCCACGCAGTCCAATTTCAAATCGATATCCGGCTTCTTGGCTCCCTTTGGCGTATAAACGACTACCTTTTCGATATTCTTGATCTCATCCTCCAGAAACTGGATTCGGCCCAGATAGTTCTGATCCACGACAAGCACCCGGGCTTCCGAGTTATCGATCACGTACTGTAATATCTGGCCCTTATAGGCCGTGTTGATGGGCACGTCCGCCACACCCGCTTTCCACAGGCCAAACCAGCAGTACATATGTTCCAGATTGTTGTCCAATAACAGGCAAGCTTTGTCGTGTCTCTTGAGACCCAGATTCCTGAATGCGTTGGCGAACCGATTGGACATCACTTCCATTTCACTGTACGTCACCTGACCCTCGCGGGTGCGTACAAAGATCTTGTCCGGTATCCGATCCGCAATATCTCTCAATACTACAGACACGATGCGGTCCGATTTGGCATAGCGTATCATCGTTCATCCTCCTTGTGTGGAAAAGCTCCGTAATCGTTATCCGTGACCAACGTTTGATGCGCGAAAAGATCCTACAAAGGAATATTACCGTGTTTTCGAGGAGGCTTTTGTTCCTCTTTGCTTTCCAATAAATCGAAGCCATTGATGATTTTCCATCGGGTTTCCGTCGGCGCTATGACGTCGTCGATGTTCATGGACGATGCGTAGTAGTAGGGATTGGAAAATCGCTCGGAGTACTCGGCTACCTTGGTCTTCAGGAAGGCTTCGGGGTCTTCCGCTGTTTCGATTTCTTTGCGAAAGAGGAGGGCCGCGGCCTGTTCGGCTCCCATAATGGCGAACTCGCCCGAAGGCCAACTATAGACCAGGTCCATGCCGTGCTCTTTGTGTCCGCCCATGGCCATGTTCCCGCCCCCGTAAGCCTTGCGCGTGACGATGCTGATCTTGGGAACCGTGGATTCGCATACCGCGTACAGGAGTTTCGCCCCGTGCTTGATGATGCCGGAGTGTTCCTGACCGACGCCGGGCAGATATCCAGGCGTGTCCACCAGAAACAACATGGGGATGTTGAAGGCATTGCAGAAACGGACGAACCGCGCGCTCTTCACGGACGAGTCCACGGTGAGGCATCCGCCCAGATGATAAGGCTGGTTGGCGATGACGCCCACGGACCTTCCGCCGAATCGCGCGAATCCGGTGATGATGTTCCTGGCGTATTCGGCTTTGATCTCGAAAAAGGAGTCTTGATCCGCGATAAGCTGAATGATGCGCTTCATGTCGTAGAGTCGGCGCGGATTCGCCGGGACGATGTCGTTGAGGGCGGGATCCGCCCGCCTGGGGTCGTCGCTGCATGCTGTCTTTGGAGGCGATTCCCTCCAGCTCTGGGGAAGAAAGCTCAACAGGGTCCGTATACGCTCCATGCACTCGACTTCGGAGGGCACCCTCATGTCGGCCACACCCGTAATGCGCGTATGAACCTTGGCGCCGCCCAGATCCTAGAACGACACTTCCTCCGACGTCACCGCTTTGATGACCGCGGGACCGGTGATGTACATTTCACCTAGATCCTCGACCATGAAGATGAAATCGGTGAGGGCCGCTCCGTATACGCCATGCCCGGCGTTCCTGCCAAGAATGGCGGTGATCTGCGGCACCACTCCGGAGGCCTGGGTGTTGCTGTAGAACACGGATCCGGAAAAACTCAGATACCGAAAGCCTTCCTGCACCCGTCCTCCGCCCGAATCGTTGAGCTGGATGATGGGGACGCCGGTCTTGGCCGCCAGGTCGATGATTTCGCACCATTTCCGAAGGTGCGTGCACGTGCCGGAACCGCCCAGTACGGTCGCATCATGGGCCAACACGCATACTTTTCTGCCGTTTATGGTCCCGAACCCCGTGACGAGGCCGTCTCCGAGGAAACGCTTGTCCTCCATGCCGAAATCGGTGCTCAGGGTCTGAGCAAAACGATAGACTTCTTCGAAACTGCCGTCGTCAAGGAGCAGATCGATGCGCTCTCTCGCCGTCAGCTTGCCCTTGGCCCGCTCCTTGTCTAATTTCTCGGCGCCCCCTCCCAGTTCCGCCTGTCTCCGCATGTGGAAGAGTTGTTCCAGTTTTCGGGAGCTTTCGTTCGTCATATCGGTGCCTTATTCAATGGATGGGCGAGGTGGAGTGTCGAGGGGAACCCTTTGAAAAGGGTTCCCCTCGGGCTCCCCTCCGAAACTTTTTGAGTATATGTTGGGCGCGTTGCGCCCAACATGCCGGTGCGTTCAGGTGAAACATTTCGAGAGGCTGCCAAGGATTTGGTTCCTTCTGAACAGCCTTGCTTTAAGGCCTTTTGAGTATATCATTTTGATCGATGAGTTTCAGGTAGTCTTCCAATACGCTGACGAGATGGGCTCTCAAGAGCTCCAAAGCCAGGTCCTTTTTCCTTTCCACAATGGCCTGCAGCAAGCCCCTGTGCTGTTCGCTCGAATGACTGACCCGGTTCGCATCGGACCGGACGATAATTTCGATATATCTCCTCATTTTATCGTTCATATTGGCGTAGGTGGACGCAATGAACCTGTTGTTGCTCTTTTTTATGATGAGGTAATGGAAAGAGAGATGAGTATCGATGGCGGCGTTCTCGTCGTTATGGTTCATGTGGTTCAGAGCGTTGTCCATGATCTGCTTGAACTCGAGTATGTCTTCGTCGGTGTAGTCGTCCAGTCCGTACTCCAGGCAATAGTGTTCGAGGGCTTCTCTGACCTGAAACAGCTCTTTGCATTCCCGGGTGGAGATGTCCGCCACAAAGCAGCCCTTGTAGGGCACGGAATGGACCAGGCCCTCCTGCTCGAGCCGCTGAAACGCGTCCCGGATGGGGGATTTGCTGACTCCCAGCGCATCGGCCAGCCGCTGCTCGATCAACTGTTCCCCCGGCAGGAAGGACAGGTTGATGATGTTCTCCTTGATGGTATCGTAGACCCGATCCTTGAGAAGCTGAATATGCTGGATTTTGGCCAGTTGATGTGGTCTGTTCATGTAATCGCACCTTAGGTGAATAACGGATGGTCTTTGATCGACTACAAGCGGTTGAACGATGGCGCCGGCGGGGCTTGGGCCGTCCGTTCGGCCTGAATCCCGATGTTCTGAACTGTTCATATCGCACATCGCATATCATATATGATCGGTCGATGGCAAGGGCTTGGTGCGGGCGGATGGCCGTGGTAATTGTAAAGTGACCGAGGGGAACCTTTTAAAAAAGGTTCCCCTCGTGCTCCCTTCCAAAATCTCTTAAGCGGCGATGCCCATTCCGTCTGCGTTGCAGGCGGAAT
>JACQYL010000042.1 GCA_016208165.1 Deltaproteobacteria bacterium | reverse complement strand
TCATGTGACTCTCGTAACCCTTGCTTATGCGTTCCTGCAGACGGAACGAGCACGCATTAAAAAAAACTTCTGGTGTAACCTTGCCCCAGACGAGGAGGTCCCTTCAGGCCGCGTTGATTAGAATGGGTGGGCGTTGCCCATGGTGTCACACCACCTTCCCACCCATAAATGATTCGTCATGAACTTAACCTAGTATTACTAACCCCGTTATGAGGGAGAAAAGGTCAAAGTGAGGCGCTTATACGGACGAACCCCGCCCATCTGTAATTCTTGACGCGCTGTTATCGCCACCTGGTATCGAGGAACCATTTCCCTCCATGTCCTGATCTCCTGCCAACAAGACGGCCTGACGAGACAAATGTTCTCGTGAGCAAAGCGCGGTTTCGGGCCATTGCTCTCGCTGAGACCGGGATACGGATTTCTTTCAGGGAAAGGCTTCCGGCTAGGGAACCTTGACCGTTATGGCGGCCACGGCCACCATGACCTGGTCTCTTGATTTATCCTTTCTCAGGCTACCCTCCTCGAGCAGGCCGCCCTCGACCACTTCGATTTCCCGCTCTCCGTAAGGGATCTGTTTCAGTATTTCCTCTTTATCCACTTTATCCGGAAACGGAACGGCGATTTTCACTTTTACATGCATGTCTTTGATATTGGTGAGGAGATCACATTCAAACAGCCCCACCATGGAACAGCGGTACATGGCGTCTTTGACGGCGCGCACCGCACATTTGGTCGGATCCGGCTTGTGCAGGTCCGACCCCATTCCCAGTTCGATCAGGTAGTTACGCATGTTTGCTCCTTGCCGGTTTTTCCGTCGGGTCTATTTACAGAACTACATCCGGCTTCGGCCGGTACGCTCCGTCAGATCACACCCTGCCGACGCAATTCATCCATGTCCTCATCGGACAGCCCCAAAAGGCCCCCAAGAATCTCGCGCGTGTGCTCGCCAAAATCCGGGGAACATGCAATGCCCGCCTCTTCATCCAGGAATTTAACCGGGCAGCCCATCACCTGCACCCGTCCCCACTGAGGATGCTCGATTTCCACCAGCATGGACCGCTCCCTGACATGTGAATTGAGTGCGATCTCGTCGGAATCCAAGACGGCGCCGCAAGGCACGCCTTCTTTGGCCAAACGTTCCATGATTTCGAATTTGCCCCGCTCCGTGGTCCACCTGGTAATGAGAGCATCCAGAAATTTACGTTCGCGCACTCGATCTTCTATGGTGTTCAGACTCTTTTCCTCGAGGGCGGTTTCGCCGCCTACAACGCCCATCAGCCTTTCAAAGCGGCGCTGCGGAATCACGCAAATGGCCACGTAGCCGTCCCGACTAGGGTAGATGTCCCACGGAACCACGTCCTTCAAACTGTTTCCCACCCTGGGCGCTTTGCTGCCGTAAGCAATGTGGGTGCCGAGAAGGGAACGTCCCAGATTGATGGCGGAATCCTGTAAAGAAACTTCCACATGGGCTCCCTTCCCCGTTTTCACCTTCCGATACAAGGCCGACAGTACGCCGATCGCGAGATTGGTTCCTCCGGCGCTGTCTGCAACCGTGGCCCCGCATCTGAGGGGCTCTTTTCCCTCCCGACCGGTAAGACTCATAATACCACCCATGGCCTGAGCCGTCATGTCCAGACTGGGATAGCCGGCGCAAGCACCATAGGATCCGTAGCCGCTGACAGTGGCGATGACGATCCCGGGGTTGCACTGTCTAAGGCGGTCGTAAGACAAATTCAGTTCAGAAAGCTTTTCCCCGCCCAGGCTTTCCACCAGCACATCGGCGTGCTGGAGCATGCGCTCGAAAAGGCTCCGGCCGTTTTCCGACTTCAGTTCCAGAGTAACGCTTTTCTTGTTCAGGTTAAGCAGGACAAAATAGAGATCGTCCCTGTCGCCACGATCATGGAACATTCTTCGATGGCTTTTCCCCTCCCCGGGACTCTCGATCTTGATCACTTCGGCGCCCAAAAACGCCAGCATCAGGGTACAGGTCGGCCCGGCTTCATAGCGTGTCAGGTCGAGTACTCGAACACCGGACAGCGGCATTTCCTTTGATGGCATGGGATCCTCAGCAAACGGCAAGTAACAACTTGAGAAAGAAACATCGTGCAAAGACGCTTTCGGCAACCTGCGAGGCCGGATCCGTCCCTCGAGAGGACCCGGCCCGGAATCCGCCCAAGGGGGTTACTCTATCCCCGTACATACATACATCGCGGATTCACTCGATCTCCTCCGCCGAAAGGGGGGCAAAGCCATGGCGCGTCACGTTTTCGCTTACCGAGATCGGTATCATGAACTGGTTGAGGTAATGGGCCCCACCGGCCTTTGACCCTATACCGGACAGCTTGTATCCCCCAAAGGGCTGCCGTTCCACCACAGCCCCGGTGATCTTGGTATTGATGTACCGATTTCCGGCTTCCACTTCGCGTCGGAATTGCCTGATGTGAGAAGGGGTTCGGGAATAGAGCCCTGCCGTGAGAGCATATTCCGTTTCGTTGGCAATGGCGATGGCTTCATCGAAATCCTTCGCCCGCAGGATGGAAAGCACCGGACCGAAAATCTCTTCCCGGGCGATTCGGGCCGCGGGGGGGACGTCGTAAAAGACCACGGGTCCCATGAAGTTGCCGGCTAGCTCCGGAGCCGGAGCCTCGAGGGCTAATTTGGCCTCACGTTTTCCCAAATCGACATACGCTTGAACACTGCGCAACTGGCCTTCGCTGATCAGGGGACCGATGGTGGTGGCCGGATCTTCCGCGGGACCTACAGCGAGGCTCCTTGCTCTTTCCACGATCCGTTCGAGCATCTGATCGTATATGGTATCCAGCAGGATCACACGGGACGCCGCCGAACATTTCTGGCCGGAATAACCGAAGGCGGACTGGGTGATGCCGATGACGGCTTGATCCGGGTCTCCGCTTTCGTCCAAAATGATGGCGTTTTTGCCTCCCAGCTCGGCGATGACTCTCCTTATGATTCGCTGACCAGGATACACGTGTGAGCCTTTTCGAATCAGCCCCAGCCCAACTTCTTTGGACCCGGTAAACACCACGAGCGCCACTTTTGGGTGCTTCAACAGCGCGTCACCGAGTTTCTCGCCCGTTCCCGGCAGTATATTCAGGACACCGTCGGGCAATCCGCTTTCCCGAAAAAACCGGCTTAAGACGCACGCCATGACGGGCGTCTGGCTCGAGGGCTTGAGAACCACGGTGTTACCGGCGACAATGGCGGCGCTCGTCATGCCTGTGG
>JACQYL010000041.1 GCA_016208165.1 Deltaproteobacteria bacterium | reverse complement strand
CCCGGAGAAAACCCGCGGTTCACCCCCACACGCGTGGGGACGACCAAATCAGATGAGATTGAGTGCCGCGGGGAAGCGGTTCACCCCCACACGCGTGGGGACGACAGGAAAAGAAAATCCTGACTCCTCTCGAATTGCGGTTCACCCCCACACGCGTGGGGACGACGCCTTCTGGGCATTTGCGGGTACGGCATCGCTAGGTTCACCCCCACACGCGTGGGGACGACTATCGCGGCCTCGCCGGTCTGTTCTCCCGCGTCGGTTCACCCCCACACGCGTGGGGACGACCTCGGCGAACGGGGTCCCCTCGAGTTCGATTTCGGTTCACCCCCACACGCGTGGGGACGACATGGGTTGGGGAAAACCGGCCCGAGGTAATCGCGGTTCACCCCCACATGCGTGGGGACGACACTAAAAAAAAGCCCGTACTTACGGCATCCGAACGAGAAAAAGCCCTTCGAAGTCTTCTATGGACCGCGCCGTTTTCCCCCAATTACGAATCCGAAACCCCTGTTCATTGTCGCTCGAATGAACCATCACACAGCCACCCTCCCCGGCTTGCCCGCAGGCTTTATCCCAGAGTCTGTCGCGCACCCTGGCCGAAACCCTGCCCACGAATACCCCTGCCTTGGGTTCCAGAAACCACCGTGTCAATTCACCTCGCAACCCAGGCGGCACACGTTCAAGAATCATCACCACCATCATCAGACTCCGTTGTATCCGCTTCCAGTGGATGGACGCACCCGCCTTCCACCTCTCCCTCATCCGGATCCCACAATGAGCCCGGAGCGGCCGCGTCCCCGTCGAAAGGCGCACCGTCATCGGCCGTTCCTCGTTTTGGCAACATCAGGGCCGTCTGGATATCGGGAACAATCCTTGACAGAAGTCGGGTCGATGAAAATCCGTCGCGGCATGAGAGACGCACCCGTCGTTCCAGCCCCTCTTTGTCCTCGGCCGCCGCGCGAAACGCCGCCGGAATGGTAATTTCCGCCTTGTAGAGATCGGCGACATCATACACGAATGACAGCATCTTCCCGGTGTGGACGAAACCGAGCGCCGGCGAGAACCCGGCGGACACAATGGCCGCATGGCAGATGCCGTACAGACATGCGTTGGCGGCGGATAACGCCCGATTCACAGGGTCCGAACTGCTCCACTGGTCGCGTCGATAGCTTCGGCCCGACCAGGGAACACCGCTCTCCCGAGCGGCCCTGGCGTAGGCGTCCCGGACACGGACGCCTTCCATGCCGCGGATTTGCCGGATGGTCAGTCCCGAATCGAATTCCTCGGCAAACCGCAACTGGTACAGGCGGCGCACCACCTGCATGCGAAGATCCGCGTCGGCCCACGCCCGGGCCTGATGCAGGAAGTTCGCCGCGCTTCGCGTCTCGCCCATGCCCACCGCGTAGAACCGCACCCCCTCTTCCCCGCACCAGGCGACCAGGCACCCGTGGTCCGTTAGAACCGAAACGGCGGCGTGGGTGATCGAAACCCCTGGCCCCAGCATGAGCAGAGCGAGATTGGCGCAGGGAACGGGCACCTTGCCTGCCTCATCATGGACGGCGACGGCCCGGGCGTCCTGGTCGATACGGCAATGCTCCACATAGAGGTAACTCCACCCGTCACTGAACTTGGGCAGAACATGCAGGTCTTGAACTCTCATCTCGTATCCTCCGAGCGTGAGGCGCTGACCGGTGCAAGGGAGAGAAGGCCGAAACCGAAGGCTTTGCCGGGCCCGATACCACGGATGATCGTGTCCAGGAAGGCATTCGTGTCCGTGACCCGCAAAAGGCCGTCAAACAGAACAGCCAAGTGCGTAGTTGAGTGTCCACCCACTACATCTCTTTTGCGGCCTGTCTGCTTTCCTTCACAGGAGACCTTGACGCACGGCGCCAGCGGCGCTTGGCCGTTCATGCACTCGACTCTCTTCATGAGAAGATCGAAACCGCCGGGCACGCCCTTTTCCCTTCCCTGCCCCTTACGAATCAGCCAGTCGATTTGTTCCTCCTCACGTCTCAATTCGACTCGTTTTCCTTTCATGACGTCATCCTGTTTCGCGATCCGTTTGGTCGGATTGGCTCGCAAACGAAACGAAAGGACCTGTCCGTCTTGAATCCTCCGATATGCCGGCAGGATGTCCTTATATTCATATTCGGGCGTCTCTCCATCCGTGCACAGGTAATCATTCAGCCGATCGAGAAACGACCAGTTCGGTTCCATACGTGACTGAGCAAAGACCTTGACTGCACCCCGCCGATCATCAGCCTCCGCGCGGAAAAGGACGCCAAATTCATCACGCGCTTTCGACTTGGCATCCTCCGTGGCTTTCGGGAAGGCGCGCATCAGTGTGCGGTGCATTTCATAAGGATGCGCCATTTCGCTCATAACCTGCCGCGAGCGTGGGTTGAGGAGAAGGCGAGAGAGGTAAAGGCTCATGGGACCCTCCTACTAAGCACCTTTGTGTCGATCTCGATGTGCCTACACCGGCGGAAGTCGTAGAAGCGAAGTTGGTTTAGTCGAATGGAATCCTGCCGCTCATAGTCTCCATGCGGACACTCAAGCCAGGCCTGGAGTTTCGGCGCATCAATGGCGCTCTCCAGAGCCTGACGCTGTTTGCGGGACCGGGGGGCGGCCCACGGAACCTGGTGAAGAGCATGCTCCAAGTTTTGGTACTCGTCTGTCAGCCGATCAAAGATGGGACGCGAAGGCACACAGGCCTTGCGGCCGAGGTATAGCGGCCACTTGGGGTTTTGCAGACGCTCTTTGAGATGACCAAGAAGATCGCGGTTCCCGGGCCGATGTTCTGGTTTCACAGCCAACGCGACCAGAAATGCCGCATCGTGGAGGTAGTCGCGGAATGAAACGATTGTGCTCTCACCATGTTCTTGCGCCTTCGCGAGGCTTTTGGCTGTGCCGCCGCTACGTTTAAAACCACCGGCAGCCGTGCGATGATAGCCGGTCACAGTATGATAATCCGTCAAGAACACACCGGGGCGATCGACACGAACACCGAAAAGTAGGTCGCGGTCTAGCCTTTCCAAAGCAGGATCATCGCGACTCAGCCCCATGGCACAACCTATCAGGCCGATCACGCCCGATTTTGTCGGCTCGGGTCCCGTATCGCGCACATCCCAGCGGGAACGCGTGCCCCAGGACTGCATGGGGCCTTCCAACCAAAGGAGCAGGACAGGGTCAGCCATGCCGAACCTCCGCCTCTACCGTATCAAGAATGGTCTTCAGGCTTTCCGAAGATGAGACTTCAAGGATTTTCACATCGTCGTTTTTTGCCAACAGCAGGCGCTTGCGCGCTTCCAGACCGTACATTTTTGTAAGCGTTTCGCACTCCTGCTTCCGGGCATTAGCTGACTCTGTTTCGAGGCCGTCTCTCACTTTCGGGTTCACCGGATTGCAGAAAGCATTAGCGTAACTGACGGGAAGGTTTTTATCGCGAATCTCGATCCAGACAAGACTCGGCGGCTGGTGCGCGGCGAATGAGTTCTGCTTGCCGCTTGGCGTGACACGGCATGCCGTTTCGATCAGCGCCCGAATGGCTTCCCCGGCTGTTGCGCGGGCATTCTTCTCATCCTCGCAGTTGACCGACCGCTTAAACGCCTTGCCGGTGAGATTATCCACCAGTCCTTCGACGTGGACGTTGAAGTATTTGTAGTAGCAGGCGGAATTAAACTCCACGTCGCCGATCATGTCGGCGCCGCCGCCCGCTTCGTCATCCGCTGCGCGCTCAAGGTCGTCTACGGCGGTGTAATAATCGAACTCGTGATCGATCTTGTGTGTGCTGATCGCATGGGCGAATTGGCTGGAGGCTTCGACATCGACAAATGCCTCGCTCGTGACCATGCGACCGAACAGGGCCAGATCAATCGTTATTGGACGATAACCAAGAGAATGTAGGTCTTTCTCCATCACCATCCGCTTGTCGGTGTTGCTGACTCTCTTGACTACCCGGTTCAGACCCGTATCCTTTTCCTTTTGTATTAAGTCAGCCAGGTAATCTGCGACAATCTCAAGGTCGCGAAGGGTGAGAAACATGGTTTGCTTGGTTTTGTTTTTTTTCTGCACATCGCTGGTTCCCTCGACGGAAGATTCGGGTGTTTCTGTAACCTGCTGCTCCTCGCTTCCATCGTCCCCGGTTTCTTGCTTCTGGTCTTTGACCTTGGCTCCAAGTTTGGCGGCAACGGCGGCAGCCTGATAAGCCAGACTTTTGTCAATCTCCTTGGCCAGCAGAATGTCCTTTACGATTTCGGGCATGGCTCTGGTGCGCACTGCAAGCTGATAAGCAAGGTTCTCTTCAATACCGTGCTTTTGCATCGCTTCGAGTATCTTCGGGCTGATCCGGTTTATGGGTTCAGACCGGAACAGATCGCGAAACGTCGCGCTCTTGCGGATACTTCGTTTTAGACATTGGCTAGAGATGCGCGCGCGTTTGTAGCCGCCGAAAACAGCTTCCTTCGGGCTTCCTGTGTCGTCTCGGTTGAGATTACTCGGGGCGTGGTTTTGCAGCATGTGGACTTCTATGAGCATGGCGATTACTCCTTTTATTCTGATGTTATTATGGCGTCCTCGGGACGCTCATTGCCAAAGAAACTGCGAGCCCATCTTTTTTGAACGCGCTTCTCTGGATGATTCCAAAACTTGAGGTCGGTGAGCAGCATTGGCCAGTCAACTCCGTGGGTCTGGGCCTTGTTCGCCGCGTAACGCACCATCTGCCGGAGTCTGTAGGGCAGGTCACCGTCGCCGGTCCAAGGGTCGTAATCGGCGTCGAGAAGGATGTGGAACCGTCGTTCGATGGACTTACTATCGGTTCCAGCAATGGCACGTTTCCAAGTCAGGCCGAAGTTACCTTTGATGCAGTGATGACCGGTTTTGATGTCGGCGGTTTTGTATTGAGCAAGCAGGCTAGCGACAAGAAACGAGGTAGCTTCGCTGGCAACGCCGTGAATGAGACCGACCAGCCACGGGCACCGCCCCTCGACGGGATCCCGTTCACCGCATCCGCGCCGCAGCATTGCAAGTTCACCGGTGTCGAGCCTCTCGATACGTTCGATGAATTCTCCTTCGGGGGTCTTTTCGCTTGTTGTCATAAGAGCACCTTCCTGAAGTTATTGTTGAGCCGGGTTCGTGCGCGAACCCGACGTTCGAGGGCATCACTATCCGCGTCCATGTCTTCTGCGAGTACTTCGAACTGCTCGATGGCAAGTCTGCGTATCGACTTGCGCCAATCCCTGGCGGTCGTTGCGATGAGTGACGGATCGTCAGGCGCATTGGGATCCAGCGCGGCAAAAGCTTTCATCAGTGGATGGAAACTGAATTCGAGGTGCTGCCAATAGGCTCGCTCACAGCGGTCAGCCAAATTGCGTATTGACCGTTTGTCCCATGCTTTGCGTTTTCCCGGTGGCTTGCGTTCCTCTCTCTCAAACTCAGGCGCCAGTGCGAGAATAGCGAAGCGTAACCACCTCGCGGCAGAATCTGCCAATTCAAGCTCGCGGTGAACCAGACTCCCAAGTCGTGTGGACCGTCCCAAGTTGGACGGCATCGACCAAGCGGATTTCGCCCACTCGAAGACCTTCATTTTCATGTCCGTACGCATCCCGTAGATCTGAATCACGAGCCGTTCACCGACATCGGTAAGCGCAAACGCCTGCTCAACAACATCCGGACGCCGAAATGAAACTTTTGTCTTATCCCGGCCATGTTCGAGCTCATTGAGCAACAAGAGCGGACCCGCATCGCGCCACAACGGTCGGTTTTCTCGCATCCGGATTGGCGTGACTTTGTCTTTGTCATACCGGTAGCCAAGACCCGCATCAATCCAGGTCAGGCCCGTGCTATCGCCTTTTTCAAACTTCATTTCTCGCACACTGACGCTGGTGTCATTGCCGAGTTCAGGGACTAACTGAATTTGACGTGGACGCCATGTCAGCGCTTCAACCGTCGTTGCTTGCGAACGTTCTTCCCCCGGAGAGCGCTTGCTTCGCCAAGCAGTCACGCCATCGCCACTGTCCTGATTGCGAAGCGGAATGTTGAGTACGATAGTTTCGAACAGGTTTTTCCCCATTGGCAAGGCGTATATTGCAGGCGCTCCATTAATCGACGGACTCAATCCTGCTCCTCCTGCTGTCATAAAAGGGGCGATTGTCGTGAGCAGTCGAACGGCAACCTGGCAAGGAACTATCAAATCATCTTCATGCTCGTGGTGCCAATGATTCACATTTGTTCCGCTCGGCGCAACCGGAAACATGCCTGCGAGGGGTTTGGTCTTCGCCTTGTCCATTTTCGTTTGGAGAAACGGGCGTTCGGGATGGAACAAGTCAAAGACGTCGCCGCATTCCTTGATGTAGTTCTCGATCAAGCGCGAATCGAAGCGATCGCCATCCATGAACGCCTTCAGATCAAGCGGATCCTCGGGTCGACGGTTGGCCAGTATCAAAGCATCAAGGACGAAGGCAACCAGCAATCGGTACAACCCAAATTCAATAATTGGCGCAGGGTCTCGGACTTCGCGCAACTCGTGAGCCTGTTCCAGGCAGGACAGGATCCCCAGCTCATCGCGCGAACCGTCCAGGCGGATCACAGGAATCCAGGGCTCTGTCAGCACGTTAAAGAAGGGACGGTTCATTGTACTCTCCCGGCCAGGAGGCCCAATTCTTTGTTATAAACCACTTCATAACGGTTCCCCTTTTCGTCGATGCCCTGCCACAATCCATAATCGGCTACAGGCAATAGTGTAAGACCTCGCAGTTTCCCTTTCGCATCCACAGCGGCACTGTAACCAGGCGCAGGGCTATGGATTGGAAGATGGACGGGCAATTTTAGCGACCGCCGGTACAGCGCACGCACTTCCTTCATTCGCAAATCTCCCGTTTCCAAGTGTTTAAGTTGTTCTTCTTCGACAAGGACGGTGGTACGGTCATTGGCTCCGAGCCTTGTTTTTGCGCGCCAGCCATTGCCGTCATCGCTGTCGTCACCCGTGGGATCATTGTTGACAGGCCGAAATAACCGTTTGCTGGGGTCGCACAGAGCGAATTGTCTGCCCTGATTGTGAAGGAATTGGGTTTCCGTGTCCCAATCCAGATCCGCTTTTCTAATTGCCTCCCACGTTACCACGCTTTGCTCCCATTCGTAGGACCCGTAGCATCGCTCGATCAGTATCCTGAAATCGTTCGGGAGATGCACTTCGCATCGGCCGGCAAGAATAGCCAGCGTTCTCAGAAGGGGTTTGTCGGCATATACATAGCCAGTTCCACCGAAAGACAAGGTTTTCTTTTTCGGTAGAAGCACATGCAAAGTAGGATCGTACTCACGCCTTCCGTGTCGGTGAAGGCGACCGCTACGCTGAAGTAGAAGATCGATTGGGGCGATCTCGCTGACCATGTAGTCAAAATCCACATCGAGGCTTTGCTCAACCACCTGAGTGGCAACGAGAACGAACTTCGAAGGGCGGCGACTCGAATTCTTGCCAAATTTGGCCAGCACCTCGTCGGTAAGATGCTCCCGGTCGGCGGCGGCAAAGCGTGCATGGAAAAGCAACTTTTCCTCTTTGTAAAGCTCCAGTTCCGTGTAAACCGCCTGAGCCTGTTTGACTGTGTTGAGGATGACGCAGCAGCATCCGCCGTCCTTCACCAGTTCCGCCGCCTTCTCCGCCGTTTTCTTGGCGTCGCCAAGCAGTCCGGAGTGAGTCTCGATCTTCAGCGTTCTGCTTGATGAGGCGTTCGCTTTAATCGTCCATGCTTTCTTTCCGGGCTCCGCCACTGTGATGAGCGGATACGAAGCATCAGGCCCGGGGTCTCCCTTTGCCCCGTAGGCTTCGATCATTTCCGCCCGCTGCTTTGCTGAAAGCGTCGCCGAGAGAAGGACCACCGGAATCTTCAGGCACGCGCACCACTGGAGCAGCCGGGAGATGATAGCGCTCATGTAGGCATCGTACGCATGAACCTCATCTATGACCAACACCCGATCGGCGAGCCCGTAGAGCCGTAGGAAGCCGAACTTGACGTTCATCCCCGCGAGCATCGCCTGATCCACTGTTCCCACGCCATGCGCGGCGAGCATCGCGCGGCGGGTCGGCCTGAACCACGCGGCTGCAAGTGACCGGTCGTCCCCCGGCTCCCCAACTTCTGATGGTTTCTCCGGCTCCTTTTCGTCCCGCAGCCAGGCCATGCCATGGACCAGTTTGGTATCACCTCCGCGCCCCACTCTTTTGAGGTAGTCATCGCGGTACCGCCTATATAAGGAATCGCTCGTCGCCATGGTAGGCAAAGCCATATACATGCCGTTATAGCCATTATCGCGCCACTTCTCGGCCAGAATCCAGGCGGCTTCCGTCTTGCCCTCGCCCATGGGGGCCTCGATAATGACGAGTCCCGGCGGAATGTCCCTGTCCAGCAGCGTTTGCTGAATGGGCCGCGCAATCTCCACAATGCACGCTGCCTTGCCAGCCTGCCGGTCCCGCTCAAGGCCAAGTCTCCTTACCCAATCTTGCGCCAATTTTCGCGCAGTGGTGAAGTAGTCTTCCGGGTCGTCGACATCCCTAAGACGGGCGTCCCCGAAGAACCCCTCGTTGCTCGCAATCCAGTCACAAAGCACGATGTGCCCGGCGAAGCGCATTCCGAAGGCACTGAGGTCTGACGGGCTTTTGCTGGGAAACGCATTGAGACCGAGCACCTGCCGCAACATCCGGCAGAGCTGATTTTGCGCGTCAGCGTATGCCTGTCCAACAGGGCGAGCGGTTTCATACCAGTAGCCATGATGCGCCAACACGGTACGAGCGACTGCGTCAGCCACAAGGGGGTCGAGCCCTCCCTCAATCAGCTTGTGCTTGATAAACATGGCGGAGATGCGCTCATGTCGGCACGGGGCGTCCCCCGTAACCGGATATCGGGCTTTTACAAGCTCATCTGAAAAATCTGGAATCTGATGTTGAAAACAGGAATCCGCCTTGCCTATATCGTGAAGCCCCACCAAAAGCGCTGTCTCTTCGACTCCCCAGCCGAAGTTGTTGACGGGGGGTGGTAACGCCGTGGAGACCGCCGAAGCATCGAGCAGGTGCTTCCACAATGGATGCCGTGGCTTGCTCTTCGCCCATAGGAGTTTGTAATCCGCCGTATGTACGCTCGAGATGCTCATCCTGTCTGTCATGTTTAACACCTCACATGTTTAATGCTGTGAGCACCAAGCACCGGAAAGTGTGGGGCCGGCGCAATGGGCTCAAAGGAAGTCCGCCGCGGCGACAACATCGATCATGTAGCATATGGCCGAATGGGTACCCTCTTCTGAGAGAAGCTTAAAGGAGATCGCCCATCTCCACTCGTTGTGAGGAGACAGAACCATTGCAGCAACCGGATACTGGGACCTTATCCTCTCCCGCCCGGGGGGCGAGAGTCGAGGTGTGGGGGCGTACATGGATCGACGCCCATGATGAGTGGGGTTATAATGTGGCCTTGGAATGACTTGTATTATAGCAAAATCCGGGCCATTCAGATATGCTTTTTTAACCCATTGATATATAACGATATTATAAAATAGCGCTTTCGAGCCCATCGCCGGACTGCTCAATTTCTGCGCAACACGAAGGGCCGGCTCTCCGTGCCTTGGTTCGATTTCACCTGTCCGTGCTGCTTTAGGCCCCGATTTCCCTGATATCCTAACGCATTTCAATTAAAGATGATTGCGGTCCGAGGCTCGGGTGGAATAGAATAAAACTGATGTATGGATGACATTCAACCAAACGAACCCATGCGTTCCGCCGGGACAGGCCTTGAGGAATCGTCCCGGCGATCGACACGCGCGAGGAGGGCCGCCTGTATGAGAAGAATCGTTCCGTGGGCCGTGTGTGTGTTCTGCGCGATGGTGTGGATGCCCTTCCCGGCATGGGCCGAGGTGTTGGACGGCATTTGGAAGGACGCGCCCAAGGATGGGACCGGAGAACGGTATGCCGTGTACCTGCAGACCTACGATACGGGTTCGGCCGTGGCCGTTCTGCTGGACAACTCCGGCGGGCAACAACGGTTGTATGCGTTTCTGGATTCCGACTTCACCGATGGATTCGAGGCGGACGAACTCGGGGGCGCGAATGCCCACCTGTCCATGTCCTTTGGAGACCAGGGCGCCGGCACACCCGGGGCCGGCATCCGGATAGGGGAAATCACGGAAACCGTGAGCCTGTACCGATGGTTCGAGGCGGACCCAGGCGGGACATCGGGTAACCCCGCGGACGGCATCTACAAGAACGAGCCCGCGCCCCAGGATGCATCGGTGAACCTGTTCCTGCAGACCTACCCCAACGAAGGGTCGGCCGTGGCGATTTTCACCTCCAGCGGAGGCGTCGAGTACTATGCCTTCCTGCAGTCCGACTATGCGGGCGGCTTCGATGTGGACGACCTGCTCGGAGGGGGCCGGCATTTCCAGGCAGCGATTTCGGCCCCGGGGGGTTCATCCTTTACGATCACCGCGCCCTCCAGTCAGGACACAGGCCTCTTGCATAAATGGTTCCAGGCTCCAATGCCCGCCGCCGACTACGAACTTCAGGGCGTGCTTTTGTTCAACGGCGCGCCCATGTCCGGTATAACGGCGGAGACTCCCACGTTTTTTGTGGTGAACGATGTGACCGGTAAAACGGCCGGGAACTTTATCGCAGAGTACGATCCGTCCAGCGCGGCGTATGAATTGAGGAACATGCCGTCCGTGGCCGGCATTTCGGTGAACTTCCACGTGACGGGAACCGAAGCCACGCTGCCGGGCAATTACACCTTCTACAAAAGCGTGGACATTGCGAGCCTGACCGAAGGGGAGCGGCTGGATTACGATCTGGACGCGTACCGGATCCTGCACCTGCTGACTCCGTACGACAACAGTCAGATCGCGCCCGGGTCCTACCTCACGGAATATCCCGAGTATCCCACGCCCGTGGCCTTCCAGTGGGAGGCGATCCCCGGCGCCGAATTCTATTCGATCCGGATCGCCCGCTACCGGGACGCGTCGCATCCCGAGGGGTTCGGTCTTATCGAAACCATTGTATACGAGGATGTTCAAGGCACGAGTTACCAGGCCGATCTGGAACGAAAACGCCATCGCGGGGTTCTACGCCTTCAGGGCGGCTTTGCCCTAGTGTCGAGTTGCCAAAATCCTGTTAGTTTTTTCAGCTGAGGGAAACTTTAAAAATCCCGCACAGGCGGGATTCAGGCTCCCTTCAAATTCTCCATGCGTTGCCTCACCGCCTGGGCGGAGCGGGTGAATCGCTCGAATAAGATCGGACTTCGCCGGTATCGTGCGAATGGTGTCAAATGGATTTAAGGCATTTAACACTAGTGACTTTGTAAGCCGGCGGACCTGCCGTCGGGGCGAGCCATTCCGGGGGAATCCCGACGCGGTGCGATTCCCCCGGAGTCTATACGCAGCGAATGAATCGTCCTTCCAAATCAGCCGGGAACCTGCACGGCGCCTTTATCGATCAATAGTTCCATCACCCAGCGGGCGGCGGTTCCCACGGTGTCCACGCATTTTTTGGGATCCGTGTGGGCTCCCGCATCTTCGAATTTCTTGAACTCCTCCATGTCCTCGATATAGTAATACCGGTTGAAGTGCTGCTGCTGGATGGCGGCGCACATGACCGTACCGTAGCGCTCGACGTACTTATTGTACAGTTCTCGCGCAATGGCCTGAGCGGTAAAAAGCGGTGGGATATTCTCCTCCATCTTCAGCTCGGTGTACGACATCTTTTCCCAGGGTCTGCCGAAGAAGAAGTCCAGGGCCATCACACCGCCCGACAGCCCGCCGCAACTTCCGAGCCCCTGGAAAGCCACGCCCGCGCACAACGAAGTGGAAGCTTTCACCAGGTCATCCGACAGGCCCACGATTTCGTGAATGGCGGCAACCGTGCATTGGGAACAGCTATACGAGTTAATCTCGAAGTCTCTCCCCATTTCATACGCTTTATTGATGAGTTGCTCGCGGGTAAGACCTTGATACTTCGGTTTTACCAACATTAGTCGGCCTCCTCTCAAGAAGTGAAACGTTTGTTGAATGAGCTTCTTCCTCTGAAGACGGCAACCTAAAACGGGTTGCCGTAACCCCGGCGTATGGTGCGCAACCTCCTTTCTTTTCGTTGTGTTATTTGGAGGAGTTCGTCAACGTGCACGGATCCCTTTTCCCTCAGGAGTCCCATTTCTTGACCATCAGCATGGCGCTGGGATGGTCCTTGAGGCCTTCCAAAGGCCGCTTGCCGTTGTGTTCGAACACGGCGTACGGTATTTCCACCCGAACCGAGAACCCCGCTTTTCGGAACACGTGTTGAGAGATGAGATTCGTGGCCTCGACGACCCCCTCTTTGTATCCCCTGCGTCGGGCCGACCGCTCGCACAGGTCAACGAGATGTTGAGCGATGCGCCTTCCCTGGTATCGGGGCGATACGGCCAGGAAGAAGAAGTGGGCATAGATATTGGGCTCCAATACCCGGCCGTGAAAGTACCGGCGATTCAGCTCCTCGAGAGGGGCGCCGCCCGGCGCCATCCGCTCGGCTCCTTCGTGGGTCCTGGCCCCAGGAGGGCGTTCGGCGCCCGGATCCTCGTTCAACAGGGCTCCGATCATTTCTCGAGTTTCCCGATCGCGGGCCACAACGGACAGACCTTCTTCCTGAAATTTCGGGGCGAGCAACCTCACGAATCGGGTAAAATCCCCGGCGGAAACCTCCAAATATCGAGTGACCGGCGATCCGGCGGAAAACACCGAGCCCACCAGGCGAGCCGCCTCGTCGAGTTCGTCCGGATCGAGAATCGAGTACGCAATGCCGCTTTTTTCCAGAAGCACCGTGGCCAATTTCTCCCTCACAGTCGGCGCAAGCCTATTTCGTGGCCGGGTCCCTTCGAGGCAAGGTGTGGTTGCCCCCGGTCCAGGTTTTCATCAACCGATACGTCCCGTTTGGGATGCCTATAATAGCCACGGGCGCCCGGCCGGGCCGGGTAAACGAGATTTCCCCGGTTACGGCTTTGAAGTCATGGGTCTCCGCCAGCGCCTTTGCCACGGCCTTGGGCTCGGTGGTTTTGGCCCGGTTGACGGCGTCGGCCAGGAGATTCACGGCGTCGTATCCGAGAGCGGCGAAGGCGTTTTCCGGAGCCTTCCCGTATTCTTTCTCGTAGGCGTCCACAAAAGCCGTCACTTCCGGTCTGTTCGATCCGCGATAGTCGTGAGTGGAGAAATAGACGCCGTCGGCCTCTTCCGGCTGTGGAAGCCGTTCGATCAGATCGGCGTCAAAACCGTCTCCGCTGAGTATGGGAAGCCGGATTCCCGCCTTCCTGACCTGACCTACCGTGGGAACCGCATCGGACGGAAGTCCGGAGATGAAGAGGACGTCCGGCCGGGGGGAGCTTTTCTTCAGGCTTTGGATGAAGGCGGAGAAGTCTGTTTGACCGGCGTCGAAGGATCGATCCTCCAGCACGTTGCCGCCGAGCGATCGATAACGTTCCTTGAAGAACTTCGACAAAATCTTGGTGAACCGCGAAGAGCCGTTGGTCCATATCGCCGCGTTCCGGGTCCCGAGGGTCGCGTAAGCGAATTCCGCCATGGCGCGAGCCTGATCGTCGTCGCCGAAGGAGACCATGAACAGGCAGGGACCGATCTCCTCCGGCAGGAAAGGATCCGTGGCTCCCGAGGTCAGGAATGGGATGCCGTGCTGTTGGAACACAGGGCCGGCGGCGAGGACGGAGTCGGTATCGCCGTATCCCAACCCTGCCGCAACACCCATGGAGACGAGCTGTTCGGCCGCCTTGGACGCCTCTTTCATATCGGTCTTGGTGTCGACGACGATCAGCTCGAGGGTTTTTCCGTCGAGCAACCCTCCTTTTTCGTCGATCCGTTTGGCGGCGAGCCGCGATCCGCGAGACGCCGGGAGGTCAATGGGAGCCATATCCCCTGTGATGTTATAGAGAGCCCCTATTTTAATCGCCGGTTGTTCCGCGTTGCACACGATTGACGAGCCGATCGTCATTATGCACAGCAGTAGTGTTGGAAGCGATTTCATGTTTTTATCCAAATTCCTTAAATCATTGTTCCAATATCACGTCCATTGGTGCGGTTGCCGGTGAAATTCCGCATACCGCAAGCAATAATGTCTTCCGCATTCCCTCCATTTTTTTGGCTAAACAATACAATCCGAATAAGTATCGGCCGGAAGGCTACCCTCGACACGCATAAACATCATTCTACTCCTTTCTTTCTTAGTTGAAAAGGACGGGTGTACGGGAAACGACAATCCGGTCACTACGACACAAGTGGAGACGTCCGCACCATAATAGTCCGGCATTATTATGTGCAGAACAGGCCGTTGAAAAACGCGATCTGCGGTCACGCCAACGGCGTGACGCTTCATCCCTCGTCACTGCGACGTACTCTATGTACGCCTCACTCCTCGGGATTTGCGCGCCTTGCATCTCATCGTTTTTCAACGGGCTTATGTGTGTTCAGCCCTCGTCCGCGTATACCATTTGTACGGAATTGCGATCATCGAGGGTCTGACGGACGACCTTGGAAAGGGTGCGAACGCCCACCGGCTTGTTGAGGAAGGATCGGATACCGACGCCCTTGGCCTTTTCCACCACCGATCCGTCACTGAATCCCGTGCATAGGATGATGGGAATATCCGAACGGATCCGCGTCAGCTCCTGGGCCAATTGGAGACCGCTCAGTTTGGGCATGGTCAGATCCGTTATGACAAGATCGAATTGCGTCGGTTTGGCTTTGAACAGATTCAGCGCATTGGTACTGCTCGTCTCGGCTGTTACCTGATAGCCGAGACGAGCCAACATTTCTTTTGCGATTTTCGACAGATCCGCTTCATCGTCCACAAACAATATCCGTTCATTGCCCGACGCCACGTGCGCGGACGTCCCCGCCCGGCGCCCTTCCTCGGCTTCGCTGCGGATACGAGGCAGGTACACGCTGAACGTGGTTCCAAAACCCGGTCGGCTGAAAACCGAGATGCCTCCGCCGTGGAGCTTCACGATTCCATGAACCACCGAAAGCCCAAGCCCCGTGCCTTCGCCGGCTTTCTTCGTCGTGGAATAGGGGACGAAAATCCGCTTCTGGATGTCGGGGTCCATGCCGTGACCCGTGTCCGTCACGGACAGCTTCAGATACGGCCCGGGCGTGATTCCATCGATGTGTCCCGCCGCTGTTTCATCCAGATGCACTTCGTTCAGTTCGAGTTCAAGAATTCCGCCGCTCTCTCTCATGGCGTGCGCTGCATTGGCGCAGAGGTTCATCAGGATCTGATGCATCTGGGTGGGATCGGCGGATACCTTTCCCGTCGGCCCGTGGATGGTTTGTCGGATTTCTATGGTAGATGGTATGGTCGCCCTCAGAAACTTAGCCGCCTCTTTTACGATGGAACTCAGTTGAACCGGCTCTATTTTCTGAGCCCTTTGACGGCTGAACGCGAGGATCTGTTCCACGAGTTCCTTGGCCCGATCCGCCGCCTTGATCAGTTCCCTCACCCTCGATAGGAGATTTGCGTCTTTTTTCGCATCGAACATTTCGATCATCTCGGCCTGGCCGATGATCACACCCAGGATGTTGTTGAAATCGTGGGCAATACCGCCTGCAAGCGTCCCTATGGCCTGCATTTTCTCCGCCTGCCTCAACTGGGCCTCGAGATTTTCCCTGGCTTCGTCGGCGCGCTTCCGATCGGTAACGTCGATCATGGACCCGACCATGAGTTCGGGTTTGGCTTGCTGGTCCCATTTGACCACCTTGCCGCGGTTGTGGATCCACCGGTATTCACCGGACCGGGTCCGGATACGATATTCATGGTCATAAACGGATGTTTCCCCTCGAAAATGCTCGATCAGGCCGGCTTCTATTCCCGGCAGCGCGGAACTATCCGTGATGGCTTTGACATCCGCCGACTTCAGGGGAGACTCTTTCAGTGCATAGCCCAGATCCGTTAAGATCCTGTCATCCAGTTTGAACTCATCCGTCTTGAGGTTCCATTCCCAGATGCGGGCGCCGCTGATGTCCACCGCCAAAGCCAATCGCTCTCTGCTCTGATGTAACACCTCCCTGGATCGTATCTCCTCCGTCGTATCCCGCACGAGACCCCGGAATCCGATCGGTTTCCCATTCGCGTCCCTCATCAAGGAAGAGGATCCTTCGACCACGCGTTTCGCGCCGTCCTTCCGGATAACTTCATAGGTATGATAGGCGGCCGGTTTGCCCGTACGATATACTTCCTTGAAGATCTCGAGCATTTCGTTTGCGTCCTCGGGATCGGTATACCTCCGGTTGTTCATGCCGATCATTTCCTCCTCGCCGTACCCCAGAAGTCTGCAGGCCGCAGGATTTACAAAGGTAAAGTTTCCGGCCAGATCCCCCTCGTAATACGCTTCCTCGATATTTTCCAAGATGCTTCGATACTTCTCTTCACTTTCACGCAATGCGTGCTCCGTCCTTTCCTTTTCAGCGATCCTTTTCGATAGCTCACACGTTCGCTCTTCAACGCGCCGCTCCAGCTCGTCGCGGGCTTTACGCAATTCCACTTCACTCTGTTTGATTCGGTCAATGTCGTAGGTCCAGAAAAGCACACAATCCTCGCCGTCCACCTGAATGGACTCCCAGGAATGAAGGCACCAGAAAGCGGATCCATCGGTCCTTCGGGCCCTGGCTTCCGTACTGTGAACGCGACCCTCTTTCTTCAACACCTCCAGACACTGCTTCCGTTGATCCTCGTCCCACCAGAATCTCCTGGCGTCGCTTCCTATCAGCCCCTCGACGGTGCTGCCGAACAGTCGCGCGTTCTGCGAATTGGAGAAAACGATCCGCGCGTCATTCATGCTGCAGATTCCGACTCCGATGGGACTCGACTCAAGTATGCTTCGAAGCTGTTTCTCGGAGGCCGCCAGGGCCTCGGCGGCTTGTTTGCGCTCCTGTATCTCCTCTGACAGAGAGACATGAAATCGTCCGAGCTTTCGCTCTATCCGACTTACCAGGATGTAGAAGAAACCGATCAGAGTGATTCCAAGCGCCAGACCGAACGAAATGAGCAGCATCCGCAACCCGTCATGCAGCATTCTCTCTTTCGTGACGTTCCGGAGAACGGCGATGTCGCCTACGATGCGCCCCCCGGCGTCCAGCAGAGGCACAAACCCTCCCCGGTAGGTCAGATCGCCGCTCTTCAGCTCCGAGAGTTCCTCCCCGAGGCCATGTCCGGGATGGTCGAGGGCCGCCACTAGTTCAGGTCGAAGGTCTTTGGAATCGCGCCCGACGACGACGCGGTCGCTTAGTAAATCCCATTGCCCATCGCGCTGAAGCGCCGTCAGCCCTTCCCGCCATTTCCCCCGATCCAGAAAGCGTTTGTTCACCATGAAGAACAGCTCCGCCCCAAGGATTTTGGACAACGCCGGCGTCAAGTGTTCGATTTCTTCGCCGAGTTCGATGAAACCCTCCGGCCCTCCGTCCACCGACCATGGGTGCACCACTCGAAGGGTGAAGGTACCAAGCGGTCCCAACTCGATGCCATAATTCGGTCGATTCGTCGCGCGCGCCTCGTTCAGGGTAAATCTCGAAATGGTATCCCCATACCAGGGAGGATTGTGCACGCGCAGAAAGCAGACTTCGTCCGCTTGGATGAAATAGAAGTGAGTTACCCGATACTTGGAACGCATGTCTTCCAAGAGGGACGTTGCATAGTGAAGGAGCAGTTCCCGATCCTTGTTCCTCCAAGCTGTCCGGAGGTTCTCGTTCCGCGCCAAGCCGTCGATGAGCCCGCTCAGCAGCCGCGCATCATGGTCCAACTCCTGCTCGAACAGCCCCTGAACCGCCTTCAGCCGATCCTTCATCTCCTCGTCGATGAGCATTCCGGAGAGCCGGTCGATGGAAATGATGGAAATGCCGATCAATACCAGCAGCACTACGGCCAGCGGAACAAGGATGCGAGACTTGATCTTTTCCGGACCTTTCTTCATCGGACCTCCAAAAACGTTCGGACGCCACGCGGGACACCGGCGCCGGTCCGCGCCTCGGCGGTAGACTGCTCTGACCGCGGACAGAAATCCAGGGCGGCGCGACATGCCGCCCTATCGATGGCTCTGCGCATCACAAAAGGGCCTCGTGCAGAGAGCGTGGGAAACAGAACCCCGATGCGCCCTAGGCTCTACCGCCAGGACCTATAGAGACATATCGGCAGATATGACGATCTGATAAAGCCTTTGTTCAACGAAACGTAATTTGTCTATTATTCTGGAAACTTACTGCGGAATCCGCGCAAATGTATAAGGATTTTGCTTACATCTGTGATCCCACCTATGTTAGGGTATCGGCGACACGATCCGCGTAACGCGCGGCATGGGTCGATAGCGTACCATTGGAACGGATTGTGTTCCGAGAAGGGCAACTTCGGAGAGGTTCCCCCGGACTTTCTTCAACTATCCCGAGAATGACCGCACTGCCCATTGCCGGGCGTGCGAGCCCCCTGCAACTCCTGGATTTCCCGGACGCCCCCCGTTTTCTGTAAACCAGGAAAACGGAACGGCGGGGCCTGCAATACGCCGGTGGAGGTACACATGGAGCTTTCTTCTTCCGAGTTTCGTGACGCCTTGGCCAAGGAAATGGATCCGTCCGAACTTCAGAAAAACTTTCTGACGGCGCTGCTCGACCTCCAAAACGTGGAGCGCGGCTCGATTTGGGTTAAAGAAGGGGATGAGATCGTATGTGTGGAGGCGACAGGGGAAGAGAACGAGCTGATTCGTGGAGTTCGTATCAGTGCTCACAAGCCCAGTTTCGTGGGGTGGGTGATCCAAAACCGGAAGATGACCATCGGACGGCCCGGTGTGGACCCCAGGCACCACGGCGCCATTGAGAAAGGGTTTGAGGTCAAAAGCACCCTTATACTCACGTTTCCCTTGTTCCTCCGAAATGGAGAAGTGTACGGGGCCCTCCAGCTCATCGATACGAGCGCGAATCGAACCCGACTCAATCTGGACGAAGACTACCTCAAGCTGCTGCAGAACCTCGTCAATATAGGGTCTATCGCCATTGCCAGTTCCCTCGCCTATCAGGATCAAATTCACGAAAACCGGCGCCTCGAGGAGATCATCCGGGGACTGAGGGATCAGGTAACCGTTATCGGTCAAAGCCCTTCTTTCCTGAACGCGCTGAAACTGGCCCGTGATTACGCCATGACCGATTTCCCCGTGCTGATCACCGGAGAAAGCGGCACGGGTAAGGACGTTATATCCAACGAAATACATCGCCTGAGCGAGCGGCGCTCGAAACCGTTTCTCGTCCAGAACTGCAGCGCCATACCCGAGACGCTTCTGGAAAGCGAGCTCTTCGGGCACAAAAAAGGCGCCTTTACCGGCGCGGACAAGGACAGAAAAGGGTTGTTCGAAACAGCCAACGGCGGCGTCGTATTCCTGGATGAAATCGGGGACATGCCCTTACAGTTGCAGGCGCGGATATTGAGGGTCATTGAAAACAAAGAGATCAAGCCGCTCGGAGGGAGCAGCACCAAGAAAATCGACGTCCGCATCATCGCAGCCACGCACAAGGATCTCAAAGAGGCCATCGCCCAGGGACAGTTCAGACAGGACCTTTTCTACCGTCTCAACGTGTTGCCGCTGCGTCTCCCGGCTTTAAGGGAAAGGCCCGAGGATATCCCTCTGCTGTTAAACCACTTTATCAAACGGGAGACGCTGCGTCTGGGCATTCCTCAGAAAAAAGTATCGAAAGAAGCCTTGCAGCGCCTTCGTGATTATCCCTGGAAGGGGAACATTCGCGAACTCGAGAATTTCGTCAAATACATTCTGGTCATAGCGGCCTCGGACGCCATCGACGTGGAAGATCTTCCCCCACAGTTCCTTCAAGACGATCCCCCGGAGCCCGTCGAAAACCGGGACGGGAAGGAAAATGACGCGTCAGCGGGAGCCGTATCCCCCGACGCCGGCCCGCAGGAGCCCCTGTCCGAGTATAGTTGGAGGGAACTGGAACGGCGGTATTTCCTGGAACTGCTGGAAAAAAACAAATGGAGCGTCACCCGATCGGCTCGAGATGCGGACATGAAACGAACCACCTTTGACGCGAGAATGCGGAAGTTGGGCATCAGCAGAAACTGACGCTCCGGTTTTCCTCGACCGAGGAGGGAAAGGTCCGGCGATGGCGATTCCGCAGAGGATCGGCGAACGCAGGACGGTTTGCGCCGTTGCGCCGGCGGGCCTTGGAAAATCACCTGGTCCCTGAAATGAGGATGGGGGGCAGGAGCCCCCCAGTGGCGCGAAGAAGGAATGAGGTGGGGATGGAAGGAATAGGAGGAGGCGGAATTTATGCGAAGAACATCGAAATCACCGATGCGATCACCACGGAGTAGACCAGCATCACGGATACAAACGATTCTGCGCTCATTTCAGCCTCCTAAATATGCGGTTGGATCGAAAGTGGCCCTTTTCTGTTTTCGTCCCTTGCCCGCGTATAATGCAACGCCTGTGCCAATCCGGGACCGGGAAAGAGGGGTCGCGAGATCGGGAAGCAGGGATCTGACGGGAGGACGGCGGTTTCCCTTTTAGAACCCGGAGGTTGGCTTCCAGGAACGGCGGCTTGAAAAGGATGAATGCAAACTGGTTTTGTGGGCGCGCCGGCGGCCCGGAGCGGAAGGAAACGGAATCCATTCTCGACAATTTGTCAACTGAATGTTATGTTGACGATATAACGGCAATGCGCTGAGTTGGTGTTCGGCTAGAAGCGAAGGCTGAAACCGGAATGACGGCGAGGCGCGAGTGGTCTGTGGCGAGGAAACAAAGACCTTTCGGAAGGCTCGATACGGGTGGAAAGCCGTCTTTGAGTTCCGCAAGCTCCGATACCCGCCCGGCGAACGAATCAGGAGAGCCGGAGGCGTTTGAAACATTCGCTTTATCCACCCCATCAACCCGTTTGTATTCCCGTGGCTAAATTAGGTACAATAGGTTTATTCTGTTTTTCTGATTTCCGTAATCCGGGAATGTAGATCGGAGCCGGGAGGCCGGAGCCTTGCGTTCGACGACCGTGCATGGGCTTAAGCCGGCCGCTATTCCACGAAACTTGTTTACTTCCGGTGCGTCGTTGATCCCAGGTATCGGCCTCTTCCGTCCGAACGGCCGGCGCCATCGCGCGACCAACGAACCAGCCCCACGGTGTCCCTGATGGGAAAAGGAAACGTCCGGATTTCCATTCGATACAAATTGTTCGCCGTCATCACGGTTCTGATCATCAGCATGACTACCGTTATCGGGACAGTGATGATCCGGCGTCAAAAGAAGCAATACCTGGACCAATTGGTCCAGTTCGGCGTATTCGTGGCTTCTTATCAGGCCCAGGCCTGCGCCGAACCGCTCCTCTACGCAGACGAACTGGCCATGTCTCTCCTGGTTCGGGACGTCAGCCGCAATCCGCAGGTAGTCGAGGCCATGGTATTGGACAAGGACGGTATTATTCGCGCCCACAACAACCTCGAGAAACTGGGAACTTTTTATGTCGCCCCCCGAAATACCAATTCCACGGACGAGTTGGGCCGGGTCACCCTGCACCACCTGATCGATCAAAAGGAATCCCTCCTTGAATTTGTCAGCCCGGTCGAGTACCCGGACATGAGAATAGGCACCGTCCATCTGATCCTTTCGAGAAACTATATCGATCGGGACATATCGCAGGCCACCTGGTTCGTGATCGGGCTGGCGGTCGTGCTCATGGTCGTGGGCGCAGGATTGTCCCTGATCCTGAGCACCGTTTTACTCAAACCGATCCAATCTCTGGTGCGGGGCACCCGCGAAATTGCCGGCGGAAATTTCGATTTCCACGTTGATGTCCATAAGAACGACGAGATGGGCGACCTCGCCAACGCATTCAACGGTATGGCTCGGGATCTCCAGATGAAACGCGTGATCGAGGAATCCTTTGGTCGTTACGTGTCGCCCCACATTGTTGACCGGATCCTCGAGAACCCGGACCAGATCTGGGTGGGAGGCGCCAACCACGAAGTCAGTCTATTCTTCGCCGACATCCGGGGATTCACAACCCTGACCGAGCGCATACCTCCGGAGGAACTGCTCGCCTTATTGAACGGATATTTTTCCCTCGCCACCGAAGTAATCGTCAAACACAGAGGCTATATCGACAAATTCGTCGGTGACGCCGTAATGGCCGTTTTCGGCGCACCCGTGGCGGACCCGGACCATCCGATCAACGCCGTACGCGCCCTGATAGACCTCCGCGACCGGATGGCGGACTATAACGCAGCCATCGGGAACGGCATCCAGTTGAGGGTGGGCATGGGAGCAACCTTGGGCCAAGTGGTGGCCGGAAATGTCGGCTCCCAGACTCGGATGGAATACACGGTAATGGGAGACACGGTCAACGTTGCCAGCAGGCTGACACAAATGGCGAAGCCCGGCGATATTCTCATCAGCAGCACGCTTTACCAGCGTGCATCATCCATGATCCGGACGGAAGAAGTGGGCGAAATCCACGTCAAGGGGCGAGAAAAGCCGGTCATGGTGTATCGTGTGCTGCGTTCGGAAACAGAAAGGAACGTACCTTGAACCGCTTCAACCCGTCTCTGCCGGCGATCATCCTGGTGTTGGTGTTCGCGGGATGCGTCACTCCGCCTCCCGGCATTCCAACTCCATCCGTGATCCGCTCGAGCGATTTCGTGATCCTCACAGCCGCCGAAGGAGATACGATTCCAAGCCTGGCAAAAGATTATCTCGGAGACGAACGGGACGGCTGGATCATCCGGGAGTACAATAAGAAGGATGCGATCAGCCCCGGAGACGAGGTCGTCATTCCGCTCCGATACGATCGAAGGGGCGGCCTCTATCCCGACGGCTACCAGACCGTTCCCATTCTGGTGTATCACCGATTTGGAGAGGTATGCCGGGACAGCCTCTGCGTGGCCGCCGATGTGTTCGACGAGCAAATGCGCTTCCTGAGCGACAACGGCTATAGCGTGATCGCCCTCAAGGATTTTTATGACTTCTGCCGGCTTGAAAAGACCATTCCCAAGAAATCGGTAGTGCTAACGGTGGACGACGGCTACCGTTCTTTCTATGACGTCGCGTGGCCCATTCTCCGCAAATACGGCTACACGGCCACTCTCTTCGTGTACACGGACTTTGTGGAAAGCGGAAAACGCGCCCTCCGCTGGGACGAGCTAAAAGAACTCAAGGAAGCCGGGTGCGAAATCGAATCCCACAGCAAGAGTCACGCGGACCTCACGTCCAAAGGAGCCGGAATGACCCCCGAGCAATATCTGGCTTGGGTGACCCAGGAACTTACGGCGCCTAAGAGAATCATAGAAGAACATCTGGATCACCAGACGGTCTTTCTAGCGTACCCGTTTGGACGCACTAACCCTTCGGTAGTAAAGGCTGCGGAGAACGCCGGATACCTGGCCGCCTTCACCGTCCAGGGAAGAGCCAACCCGTTTTTCGAGCCGCGCTATTCCATTTCCCGGACGCAGGTTTTCAATTCCACGGATATCGATGAATTTAGACGGCGGGTGACCGCCTTTCAAGAACAGGATTTGCGATGCAGCGACTCGGATATGCGCTAATTCTTGCTGTCGCCCTGGCGGCGATGGTGTCTTCATGTGCCGAGCTTCCAACAACGAAGGTTGATTCCGTGTCCCCCGACGGGTACGAAAGGTATGCCATGCTCGCCCGGCAGCACGAACAGTCGGGCGAACTGAAAGAGGCGAGGGAGTCTTGGGAACTCGCCCACACGTGGAGACCGGACGCAACGGAGGCCCAGGACTCCATCCGTCGACTGGACACACTCATCGCCCAAGCGTCCGAAAAAGCCTACTCCGAAGGAATCGAAGCCTGGAATAAAGGGCTGCCCAGGGCAGCGCAACGATATTTTCTCATTGCGTTGCGGCTGGACCCGAATAGAAAGGACGCCCTGGCCAAGTTTTTTGAAACGCCCCCGGAGCCGACGGGGATTCACGTCCACAAGGTCGGCCAGGGAGAAACCCTTTCGACCATCGCCAAGCTGTACTTTAACGATACGTCGAAATTTCGCGCTCTGGCGGATTACAACAAGATCGACGATCCGGCAAAACTGGTTATCGGGCAAAAGATCCTGATTCCCGGCGTCGAAGTGAGAAAAGCCGAGAAGCAGGAGTCCAAGCCGACGGAAGAGGTTTCGAAAGACGAAACCGAGGATGTGGCCAAGTCGTACCTCGAACACGGCATGAACTTGTATCGGGAGCAGGACTACGAATCAGCCGCTTTTGAATTCCATAAGGTGGTCAGTGCCGATCCCGATAACAAAGAGGTCGTAGGATACTACAAGGAAAGCCTGGTTTTGTGGGGACGCCGGCTTTTCTCCCAGGAGGATTACAGCGGAGCGTATGTCGCCTTCAAGAAGGTCGCCGAATTGGATCCCAACTACGATGGCTTGTCCGAGCAACTTGACGAAACCATCGCCCGCCTCAAGGATTTGCACTATCGAAGAGGGATCCAGCTTTACAAGCAGGAGAAGCTCGAAGAAGCGCTTCAAGAGTGGCAGATCGTCTACGACTTCGACCCGAATTACAAGAAGATCGACTATTACATGCAACGTTGCAGATACATCCTCAAAAAAATAAAGGAACTCAAGTCCTCCGGCACGTAATAATGAAAGGGATCTTTCCTACAAGAGTGTAGGCTGACAGGGCAGGCAGGTTTCGAGGCAGGCCGAACGCCGAACTGAACATAGTAAGACCGAGGCCCAAAGAGAAGTAATCGGAAACCTCTTATTCCCTGTTACAGCTTTGAGTGGTATAATCCCGTTGCTTTTCCCTGAGAATTGTTCATGGGGACGGCGTCTCCGCCGCGGCATGCTCCTCGGATCAGCGGGAGCGATGAATGCGCCGCGCCACCGAGTACGAATCCTAGTCATCACTTCACAAAGGGCTCGGCTATGGAAGACAGGCAAAAAGCGTTCTCAGGCGTGATGCCTCCCAAGGAAGGCCTCGAAATCGACTCGAAAGCCTTGGACCGCTACCTGAGCGCATATGTGCATGGATATGCGGGTCCGGCGGAAGTGGTCCAGTTCCGAGGCGGTCAGTCCAATCCCACGTACAGGATCGACACACCGCGAAAACGGTATGTGCTCCGGCGCAAACCTCCGGGAAAGCTGCTGCAGTCCGCCCATGCCGTGGATCGCGAGTACCGCGTCATCACCGCACTGGCGGAGACGGATGTACCGGTGCCAAGGACGTACCTTCTGTGCGAGGATCCGGAAGTCATCGGCACGCCTTTCTTCGTCATGGATTGCATGGAGGGACGGATATTCTGGGATTCGGCGTTGCCGGGGCTGGAGCCTAAAGAGCGCCGCGAAATATACTTATTCATGAATAAGACGATTGCATCGCTGCATAACGTGGATTTTGAAGCGCTCGGGCTTTCAGACTATGGGAAACCGGGCAACTACATCGCCCGCCAGGCAGCCCGATGGACCAAGCAGTATCGGGCCTCGGAAACCGAAGAAATCCCCGAAATGAACCGTCTTATCGAGTGGCTGCCGCAGCATATTCCGGAGAGCGATGAAACCTCCATCGTCCACGGTGACTTTCGAATCGACAATCTGGTGTTTCATCCCAAAGAACCGCGGATTATTGCCATCCTCGATTGGGAGCTGTCCACTCTCGGAGACCCTCGGGCGGATTTCAGTTACCATGGCATGATATACCAGATGCCGAGGGATATCTTCAACGGGATCGCCGGAATCGACCTGAGAAGTCTGGGCATCCCGGAAGAGGAGGAATACATATCCGCATATTGCCGGCGGACCGGCCGGCAAACAATCGAGAACTGGCGCTACTACCATGCCTACAATATGTTTCGCCTGGCGGCGATTCTCCAGGGGATCGTGAAGCGTCACATCGACGGCACGGCGGCGAGCAAACAGGCGGAGGAGATGGGCAGGATGGCCCGGCCTTTAGCCGAGTTGGGATGGTCTCAGGTCGAAAAACTACTCGAGGATTCGAAGCGCCAAAAGTAAACCGGCGCCCGCGAGATCCCGGGAATCCAATCATCTACGGTGTTTTTTCGGCGGAAGACGGCCTGTCCTAATTTGCCACTCCGCCCAAGGCCCATAAAACGGCGCACGAGGATATTCCCATAACCACATGGATTCACTAAATTTTCCCGGATTCCGGATCTCACTACGTTCGTCCGGAATGACCTTTCCGGACTTATGACGCAGCCTCGCAAGCCGGAATGAGGCCTGCTTAAAAGGTTTTGGGAGGGTTGGGGAACCCTTTTGCAAAAAGGGTTCCCCAAGTACCACTCATCAGACCTGTTCTTCCTTACTTAACGGTCCTGCCCCGGCGTTCCCTCAGAATGCGTCTCGCCACGGCCACCTTGTGCACCTCATCCACGCCGTCATAGATCCGGGACGCCCGTTCGTGCCTGTAAAAGTACGCCAGCGGCGTGTCGTCCGTCATGCCCAGACCTCCATGCACCTGAAGAGCCCGGTCCACCACTCTCTGAAGCACGCCCGCCGTGAAGAACTTGATGAGGGAAATCTCTTCCCTGGCTTCCTTTTGCCCAAGGGTTTCCATCTTCCACGCGGCGTGAAGCACCATAAGGCGGGCGGCCTGCATCTCCGCGGCGCAATCCGCGATCCAGGACTGGATGATCTGCTTGTCGCCGAGCATCTCTCCGGGTCCCATGGGCCGGGTGAGGGCGCGCGAGCACATGAGTTCGAAAGCCCTCCGGCAGATGCCGAGCCAGCGCATGCAGTGGTGGATTCGACCCGGTCCGAGGCGCTCCTGGGCGATGACGAACCCCTTTCCTTCCGGGCCCAACAGATTCTTCTGCGGAACACGGCAGGACTGGTACAGGATCTCAGCGTGGCTGGCCCAGTCCGTGCCCACGTGTCCCATGACGGGTATGTTCCGGATCCTATTGAACCCCGGAATATCCGTGGGAACAATGATCATGCTGGCCTGCTCATAAGGAGGACCTTCGGGGTTGGTTACGGCCATGACAATGGCAAAAGCGGCCCGATCCGCCGCGCTGGTGTACCATTTCTGGCCGTCGATCACGTAGTCCGAACCGTCCTTGACCGCCTTGGTGTCCATCATCACCGGATTCGATCCCGGTAGATCGACCTCGGTCATGGAGAAGCAGCTTCGGATCCGGCCCGCCACCAGAGGCCGCAGGTACGTTTCTTTCTGCTCGTCGGTACCGTACTTGTGCAAAATCTCAATGTTGCCCGCGTCCGGAGCCTGACAGCCGAACACGTACACTCCAAAAGGGCACTGAGCCAGCACCTCGGAAACCAACGCGTAATCCATGAGATCGAGCCCCATGCCCCCGTATTCGGGCGGATGGGGCGGAGCCCACAGCTCCATACGACGCACCATCTGCCGTTTCTCCTCGAGATCCGGAAGCAGGTCGACGAACGGTCGACTCAAGAACTCGGGCTCCATCGGAATGAGTTCCTTTTTCACGAACTCGTCCATCATCCCAGTGATGGTCTTCGCTCTTTCAGAAACCGTAAAATCCATGGGAAACTCCCTCCGAAATTTCGTGTGTTCAGGCGTAGGATAAGGGGTCAGGCGGCTCTTGGCTCACGTGGATCGTTCTTGATGGTTTCTCGCTCTGAAGGTCCCCCAGTCGAAAGATGAGAGAGATCGAAGATAGAAGACCGGCGCCGCTCAAACCCAAAACGCCATTTATCTGCCGGTCGGCGTGAACTCCATTTGAATCCCTTCCTCGATTGCCGGGATCCATATCTTCCTTACAATAAGAACTATACCTGGAAACCATTGGAAAACCAAATAACTTTCGTATTGTAGAAATCATCGTGTTGAATTCCTGCCCGTGGTCTCCCTCGGCCCTAAAGGATCGTGTCCGCACACAGGTAATAGGTTCGATGGACGGACACACCCTCACTCTCCACTACACGGCCCGTTTCTTCTTCACACTGAAGAGTCCTGAAATCAATGTCAGACAGGAGTTTCATAGATGAGCCTTGGCGATACGGAATTCAATAACGGTTTTAATTTTAAATAGTTACTATATAAGTTCATATAGAGCCTACCTTTTCGCTTCCTATCTGTGCACCTAACCGCCTTATTTTTTCTATCACAATCGAATCTTGCCTTAACATGCAGAAGCTATTGTGTATAATTTGATCATGCTTCAGTGGAAACCTGGGGCCGGCCGATTTTGAAAGGACCCGGATTCCGGCTTTCGCCGAAATGACGGTGGGAACAAACGGTTTTCAAGACCACCCTGTCAATAAACACGAAATCATTGTGTCAGAGCAAAGGAAAAACGAATCATGAAACATGCAGCAGAGATACGCCGTGTAAGGAAAGAAACGTACTTCAAACCGGTTAGCGGATGTATGGTCAGGTTCCTCGCCTGTTTGGCGGTGCTGGTTCTGGCCTTTGGCGCGGCTCCGGCACAGGCTGAATGGCCGCATGTAGTTCCCTCCAATGATGGCGTGCTCATTTCGTATGAGATCCATGGGGCCGGAGAGCCGACTCTGGTGTTCGTGCATGGTTGGAGCTGCGACGCTCGCTACTGGTCCGCCCAGGCGCCGGTTTTCTCCAAGACACATAGGGTTGTGTCGCTTGACCTTGCGGGGCATGGCCACTCCGGCGCGTCGCGTTTCGTGTACACCATGAAGGCGTTCGGGGAGGATGTTCAAGCCGTGACCGAGGCGACGGGGAGTTCAAACGTCATTCTGATCGGGCATTCCATGGGAGGCGTGGTGATTGCCGAAGCCGCCCGGCTGATGCCGGACCGGGTCCTGGGGCTCATCGGTGTGGATACCCTTCAGAACATCGAATACCCGATGACTCGAGAAGCACTCGAAAAGCTGATCGCTCCTTTGGAAAAGGATTTTGGGACCGCGAGTCGGCAGTTTGTCGGGGAGATGATTTCACCCGACGCCGATCCCCAGCTACGCGAGTGGATTCTGTCGGATATTTCCGCTGCGCCGCCGGTTGTTGCCTTAAGCGCCATGAACAACATGATGACCCTGTACATTACAAAGGAAGCGGCCGAACTATTTGATCAAATCCGCATTCCGGTGGTAGCCGTGAACGCGGATGTGTGGCCGGTGAACTATGAAGCCAACCGACGCCACATGTCTTCTTTTGACGCTATCATTCTGAAAGGCGCGGATCATTTTTTGATGATGAATCGTCCGGACGAGTTCAACCGCTCGTTGGAAACAGCGATTTCCATGATCTTGAGCAAAACCCCCAAGCCGTAGCAGTTGCACGGTGCGCAAAACGCGCCGTGACATCTGCAAGGCCCCCTATTTGAAATCAGAACGAAGTAGCGCCTGACACAGTGGGGGCGTTTTGCCATACGCCCCTGCCGTTTGCATTTCCCTCGCGGCTCTCGCCGGAGGCGGATTCCCCCCGGTGAACGATTACCAATCGTTTATGGGCCCAGGTCCGAACTCGATGCCTTGCGCGCATCCGTCTTCGGGCGGTACTCCGGGATCTTCCGTTCCGCGAGCTGAAAAACGACGATGTCAGGCCGGTATCGGGTGACCATGTCTTTCATGGGGAGCCCCTGTTCGTACGTTTCGTCCGTATACACACATTGCTGAAAGGATTGATCGAACAGATGGGTCAGGCGGGTGAGGAAGGAATCCCGCATGAAAAGCACCCGGAAGTCGTTAAAACCATTGGGGTTGATGATTTCGACGTTCGCATTGCGAGGCACGTTTCTTCTCGAATCCTCCCACAGCAACTTGAGCGGCGTTTTCTCCGAAACTTCGCAGGCTGAAACGGTGTTGAGATTCTGCTCGTACGTCATGAACACATTGTGATCGTGAACATACGGGTCCACTCGGGCCATGGTCGATAGATCGCCTCCGAAATCGTAGTCCCGGACCATGAAGTTTTTCATTTCGAGTCTTTTCAGCGGACCCAGGAGAGGTTCCATGCCTTTCATGGCATGCTCATACGCCACGTAGGCCCCGAGCTCGGTCCAATGGGTGTCGGTTTTGTGGTACAGGAAGTCGCCGTAGTCTTTCTTGGCGGTCCGCAGGGCGGGACGCAGATCGATGGTGCTCACCCCGATGGTCTCGAGCAGCTCGACCGCCCGGTCCGCGGCCTCCGAGGGGCGCGGGGAACGCACCCATTCCGGCAGGTATTCCGGATAGATCGTGTGCTTGTCCGGAGTGATCACCACCACGTATTCAACGTATAGGCGTTGGAGCCATTCTTTTTCCATCCGCCGGTCTTCCGCAAATCGCCGGATAGCAACTTCCGAAACCGCCGCCTGTCCGGTGTGTTTGGAAAATACACGCTCGTGCAGATCGCCCAGAAACATCCAGCCTTGGCGCCCCAAAACCACGCGCTCCGGATCCGGGGACACCTTCAGAACCTGGACGTCCAGTCGGCCGTTCAAGTCGATCAGGAAGCTCCTGAAGCCGAACCCGTCGGAAAACCAGCGGTCCAACGCTTCTGGAAGCGCCGCCATACCGGACCAGGTCCATTCCGTATTGGGAAAGGAAGCCGGCTCTCGATTCTCGATTTCCCGGAACGCTTCGGGCGTGGAAGTGCCTATACCCGCCATCATACCCAACATGGGTGCGAACAGGAGGGCCACAAACATCACATTCAGAAAACGATGAACATCGGCAGGATTGTTTTGTTTCATTGTCATCAACCACAGAGGGAAAACTTTTGAAAAAGTTTTCGAGCAGACGCCACCCTGCGGGAGGCGCTACAGGATAATCCCCTTAGCCGCTCCGCCGAAGGCGGTGGGGCCTGCTCAAGGAATTTGAAAAGAGTCTGAGGGAAACTTTTTAAAGTTCCCTTCAGAAACGACATGATATCCGCTCCTGCATTACTAAAATCGAAAATAAATAAACGGGTTATACACGTCATTCGCTAGGCGCATGGAACAGACCAGCAGCAAAAGGGCCAATGCGATGTAGCGCGCCCAGTGATATCGATGGAATCGGAGAAACGGCGCCCTGGACCCTACATAGGACGTCACGGGCATGGAAAACAGGATGCCCAGGCCGACGGCTGCGAGCACGTCGTTGCCCAGATAATACCGGATCGACACGGCTTGAGGAAGGGCGGCGCCGAATCCGAACGCCGCTCTGGCCGTCAGCCAGGCATGGTTCAGGGTATCGGCCCGAAAGAGCATCCAGCCCGTCATAACGACAAACACGGTATAGACATGACCGACGACCTTGGGCGCGCGTTCGAGGATGCGATTGAAGCCGGCGCGTTCGAATACCAGAAAAAGCCCGTGGTAAGCTCCCCATGCCAGGAAATTCCAGCTCGCTCCGTGCCAGAGGCCGCACAGGATAAATACGGTCCACAGGTTGAGATAGGTGCGGAGTCGAGAGCCCCGGTTTCCGCCCAATGGGATGTAAAGGTAGTCCCGGAACCAGGTGGAGAGGGATATATGCCACCGTCTCCAGAACTCCTGCACGGATGAAGCGACGTACGGGTAATTGAAGTTCTCGAGGTATCGGAAGCCCAGCATGCGCCCCAGACCGATGGCCATATCCGAATAGCCGGAAAAGTCGAAATAGATCTGGAGGGTGTAGCACAGCACCCCCAGCCAGGCGTGGGGCGCATCGAGGTTGTCCGGTGGAAGGGCAAAAACGGCGTCCGCGGTTTTGCCCACCGTGTTGGCGATGATCACCTTCTTGCTCAACCCGGTCACGAAACGGCCGATGCCCTCGGCGAAGCCTTCCGGCGTGACGATGCGTCGGACCAGTTGGCCCGCTATATCACGGTATCGAACAATGGGTCCGGCTACGAGCTGAGGGAAGCAGGTGACATAGCAGGCAAAATCGATGAAGCTCCGGGTGGCGGCCGTTTTCCCCCTGTATACGTCAATGACGTAACTCATGGACTGAAACGTGTAGAAACTGATGCCCAGAGGCAGGAGAATCTCTTGCCATCCGTCGAATAATCGTGCGTTCGCCCCGATAAGCTCCCCGAGCACGTCCAGGACCATGAAGTTGGCGTACTTGAAATAGACGAGCAGTCCCAGGTTCACCGCAATGGAAAGCGCCAGAAACGTTTTCTTACGCAGACGGTGTTTCCGCGCCTCGGGGGCAGGGGCGATGGGGCCGGGTTTGTAGGCTCCTGATATGAGGATGCCGCAAGCATAGTTGGCCGTCACGGAAGCAATGACAATGAAGACCAGCCAGTTCTCGCCCCAAAAATAGAACAGCAGGCTCGCCAAAAGGAGAAACAGATTTCTGAATTTTTCAGGAAGGAAAAAATGTCCCAGAATGACGATGGGCAGAAAGGCGAACAGGAAGAAGACGGAGCTGAAAATCATACATGATTTGCGGGGGGAAAACTTTTTCCAACGTTTTCCCCCCGCACCCTCTTTTCAAAACTCTCGACGCGCGCCTCACCGCCGGCGGAGAGGCTTAAGGGAGAAACGAATTTCGGGGCCGTGAATTCCGGGGCCCGTAAGGTTCTCGCTTGAAAAATTGGAAGGGAGTCTAAGAGAAACTTGTTAATGTTTCTCTCAGGTCACTCGTTTTACTCACGATGGCGTCCCGGTGGGGGGGACGTTGTACGCTCCGGTAGCCACCTTCTTTATCAGCTCGTCCAACGCGCCGTCGTCCATCATATCTTTCAGGATATCGTTCACTTTTTTCCGTAACGAACCGTCTTGCTTGCGAAACGCCACGGCGATGGCTTCGCTGTGCAGCGCCGGACCTACCGGCCGAACCTGATACAGGTCTCTCACTCTAGGGTTGCCGGCGACCACCATGTCCGTGATCACGCCGTCCACTTCTCCCACCTGCAGGGCGAGGAGGCTCTGTTGCTCGTCACCGAACAGGCGGACCTCGCCCGCCTTCAGTGTTCGGGCGTCCTCGACGTACGTCGTGCCTTCGACCACCCCAATGATTTTGCCTTCCACATCCGCCAGGGATTGGTAAGAGGCGTCGTTTCGGACGACAAGTCGGGACTTGGAATAGTAGTAGGGCAGCGAAAAATCGACGAGCTTCTCCCGTTCTTCCGTGATGGCCATGCTCCCGAGGATGCCGTCGTATTGCTCGGCCAGCAATCCGTCGATGATACCGCTCCATTTGACGGTAACCGGCTTCAGCTTTACGCCCAATCGCTTGGCCACTTCCAGGGACACGTCTACGTCGAATCCCACCAACTCGTTCTTGTCGTTGTAGAAACTGAAAGGAGGAAAGCCTGCGCCCATGGCGAAGCTGATTTCCCCGGCTTTACGGACCCGTTCGAGGGAGTCCGGATCTCCCCCGAGACAGCCGGGGAAAGCGACCGCGCATGCTGCGATCAGGAATAGGACCTTCAGAAAAGCCGTGTTTCCAAGGACCATCTCGGTGAATTCTCCTCACAGTACGGATCTAAATAGAGACTATCAAATCGAAGGCGCTCATTCAACACGCGAGTTCCGGCCTTGGTAAGGCGGCCGAGACGCGGAGGCCGGGCTGAAGGAGGGACTACATCCGCTCCGGCTCCTTTTTCATAAAGCGCCGTACAAACCGTACGATCCAAAACAGGGTGAAGATGAGATAAGCCGTGGTCAGCAGCCAGATGCCGGGAGCAATGGTGTTTTCGCCGGTGAGGTTGGATCGGATGGCCAGATGCATGCAACCGATGATGAAGAGGACAGAAGCGCAACCGAACCAGGTCAGTTGCGTGGATAGATACGAGTAGGTCTCCGCTTTTCTTTCGGGTGCAAGCCAGTATGTCTTGTTGGGAAGATTGATCAATGCTTCGGGCAGTTTCTCCATGATGAATCGGCTGCCGAGAAACAGGAGCGCCATAAGGGCCACAACCCCCGCGTACGTGAGGAAGAAAACGTCCTTACCGGTCCAGTTCTCGGCTTTTCCGGCGATGTCAAAATGGGAAGCCAGGGATTCGGGCATTTGAGGGTAGTAATACGCCATGTGCAGCACGGACACGAAAATAAGGAAGATGAACACCTTGGTGTCTTGAGACAGGTTTCCCATGGACGTGTTCCTCCTTCGGAAGGGGGAGGTTACGAGCAGGTTATCGATGAGCCCTCCTCCGGCCCTCTCACCCCTCGACAAGCTCGGGTTCGCCGACACAGGGATAGAGGAGAAGAATGCACAGCAGGAGAGACAAATCGATCGGTTCAACCCCACCATTAGGAGTCGCTTCCCGCATCGATGTAAAGACTCTATCATGAAAAGAACTCGCGGGGGGTTCTTTCTTCTGTCTGATCGAGGAAGAGCGCCTCCCGTAGGGTGGCGCCCGCTGAAATAGTTTTGCAAGGGGGGACGGTGGGGGGAAAACTTTTTTAAAAGTTTTCCCCCCATTTCCTGACATCTCACCCGGCGCGGAGAATGCGGGCCCAGTGCGGATACACTGCGGGGATATCCACAACATCTCCCCGGACCTGGAATTCCTCCCCCGGATTCAGCAGGTCCGTGAGGCGGACGCCCCTGGGGAAGGGCGAGGGAAATCGGACGGGGACGGTTTTTCCGGCGGCGTTCAGGACAGTAACGACGGCTTCGTCGGGTGTATGCCGGAGGAACGCCAGCTGTTCATGGGACACCAGAAGCTGTCGGTAATTCCCGTACTTGAGGGCCGGGCTCTCCTTGCGAATCCGGGCGAGTCGGGCGATGGTTCGAGCGAGGTCGGGATAAGGGCATTGGCTGCGCGTTTTCGTGAGATCGAGAGCCGGCCTCAAGGCCCGGTCTCCGTTCGAGCTTCTTCTGCCCTCGATCCCCCATTCGCTGCCGTAGTAGATGGAGGGAACGCCGGGCATGGTGAACAGCAGGCAGTACAGGGGATACAGGTGGCGACGTTCCGTGAGGTTGCTCGTCACGCGGTTCACGTCGTGGTTGTCCGCAAAGTTGTACAAGGGCAGGTCAGGATAGAGGCCGTTTTCTCCGAATTGGCGGTGAAGCGCATAGGCGATTTCGAAATAATTCCGGTCCACGTGGCTCGAATACAGGCCTTTATAACATTCATAGTTGGTCACCGAATCGAGCATTTGCGCGTTGGCCCATCGGCGGTAGTCCCCGCGCACGACCTCACCCATGAGCCAGAAATCCGGACGGATCTTTTTGCAAAAGGAGGCCAGGGCCCGCAGAAACTCCGGATCGAGGCAGTCCGCGGCGTCGAGACGCAGACCGTCGATGCCGTATTCCAGGATCCAGCTTTCGACGGATTGAAACAAGTGGGCTTTCAGGTCGGGGTTGGACAGATTCAGTTTGACGAGGTCGAAGTGACCGTTCCACCCTTCGTAGGAAAAGGGATCCCCGAAGGGACTTGCGCTGTTGAACGAAAGGCCGGAAAACCAATGCCTGAAATCGGACGTATCGAGCCGTTGACGGACGTCCCGGAAAGCCGGAAAATTGCGTCCCACATGATGGAAAACGCCGTCCAGGATGACCCGGAAACGTCTTTGCTTGAGAGCATGCACCAGACGAGCCAGGGTCTCGTTGGTTCCCAGGCGCCGGTCGACCTTTTGGAAATCCGCCGTATCGTACCCATGGGCGGTGGATTCAAACACCGGACCCAGATAAAGGGCGTTGACTTCCAGCTCCTCCCAGTGGCCGATCCACTCGTGGAGGCGTTCCAGGCGCGGTACGGCGGGGGAGGTGAAATCGTTTCGTGGCGGGGCTCCGCAGAACCCAAGGGGATAGATGTGGTAGAAGATGGATTCCCGCGCCCAGTGTGTCATGTCGAACCTCCGTGAAACGATATACCGATCGGTATAGTTTCGGGACAAAAAAACGATCTGATTACGAAAAGATCCCGTGCATGAACTGATGAACGGACCGGTGGGTCAGCACCGGATCCAGCACCACATAGCCGTTCAGCGCCAATGCGATGTAGGTGTTGATCATGCCCAGGAAGGTGGCGGCGTAGGCCTGGTGCCTTCCCTTCATGTTCCCGTGGTCCTTGGCCGCACAGATGAAGAGATGCTCGAGGAGGTCCTGCTGCTTTTCGTTCAGCCTGGCCACCGTCTTGAGCGCTTCGCTTTCCGGGGGGGCGAACCACATGGAGAGCTGCATCCGGTAGTAGACCGGATGCCGTTCAGCGAAGCGAAAGTAGACCGCCGCCACGCGATTGAGGGTGAGGGGCAGGTCGCCCCGATAGTCCGCCTCGGATCGGAGCTTCAGAAACAGCTCCTTGAAATGCTCGGCCAGGAGGGACTCCAGCACGCCCCTTTTATTTCCGAAGTAGTGGTACAGGGTGGGCTTGGTCACGCCGGCCGCCTCCACGATCTCCTGTACCCCCACCGCATCGTAGCCTCGGGCGGAAAACAGGTTCAAAGCGCACGTGAGAAGGTTTTTTCGGTTGTCCATAGATCCCTGCTCCCACGGTCTGATTATACCGATCAGTATATCAAGTCAAGAAGAAAAGCCTGGGTTCCGAGAGAAACGTTAATCCGACGGAGGCGGATCCCTCGGCCTCCCTTCAATCGCTCCAAGCGGTCCCTCACCGCCTCCGGCGGAGCGGATGGGTCGAAGGGGAAACATCCGGTTTCCCGAGTACCATGCGAATGCCGCGGAACGGACATAGGCAACATCATGGATGCCCCGGAAGACGTCCCCGGCCGGAGATCTGTCCCGGATTGTCTTGAGATTGTCGTATGGAAGAGCGAGCGGCCGGAAGATGTTCCGGGATCCGACGAATCCGGCGCCTGCTCATATCATCAATCAGGCCAGTCGCTCTGTATCCAGGCCATGTCCCAGAACAGGCCCTCCCAGCGACTCGAAAAATCGAAGATTTCCTGCAGCCGGTCGGCCTGCTGCTCGGAAATTCCTCCGGCGTGCCGGTCCAGCAGTTTCTTCAGTTCCTCGTTCAGTTCGAGGAATTCTACCGAAGCATAGGTTTCGATCCATTTGGCGTAATGGGGGTGGTCGGGTAGGCCCTGTTCCTTCAGCCTTTGGCCGATCTCGACATACCCCCAGGCGCAGGGAAGAAACGCCGTCATGAGGTCCAGAAAACCGCCTTCGTAGGCTGTCTTCAGCAGGTAACCGGTGTAGGCCTGGCAGATGGGAGCGGGCCGGACCCTTTCGAGATCCGACGGGGACATGCCGAACTCCGCGCATATGGACCGGTGCAGATCCATCTCGACCTTCAAGGTAACTTCCAGCAGGTGGGAAAACAGGCCCATGGATTCGAGATCCGGACTCTTCGCAGCGGCCAGGGCGAGGAAACGACAGTACTCTTTTAAATATACATAATCCTGGGCCAGATAAAAGCGGAACGCCTTTTCCGCAAGATCTCCTTTTCCTATGGCCTGGACAAAGGGGTGGCGGTAATTGGCTTCCCAGATGTGATGGGCGCTTCCGCGCAGTCGTTCACTGAAACTCATGGTTTCCTCGCATGGCGCCGATTCGAGATGTTTATGCTCGCGAATGCTCGTACAGCGTGTCCCAGAACATGAGTTCGTACTCCTGAACGAGCCTTGCCGAGCGCCGGACGGCTCGGATCTCCACTCCCCGGCGCAGTCCCTCGTCCATCACCGCAACAGCCATGCGCTGGAAGTCGGAAGACGGCGAACTAAAAAGATCGAAAAAGGCCACATCCGCATCCTTCAGTCCGTAATGGATCTTCAGGCCCCTGCTCATCCGGGCGCAATTGGCGGCCCAGGCCGGCAGGTTTACAATCAGGGCGGCGGCCACTTCGGCCGAACTTCCGAACACGGCCAGCCAGGCCATAAACGCTTTGTAAGCCTGCGCTCCCGCGGCCGGCTCGTGCATCTCCATGTCCCAATCGGACAGGTGGAGAGCCGCTGAAAAATAGATCAGGTTTTTCAGAGCCTCTTTTTCTCCCTGCAACACGTCCCAGAAGAACTGTTGCCCGGTGGATGATGTCTCTCTTGAATAGAGGAAGGCGATGCTGCGCAGATCGCTGGTAATGATATGGTACTGTTCCGCGGCGAATGCGCTCAGGGCGCTCTCCTTGAGTTGACCCGATTCAATGGCTTCCACGTAGTGATGATCGAGAAACCTTTTTTCGAAAGGCTCGTTCAACGTTCTCAGTTCTTTAAGCAACTCGTCGGCATTGGACATGGTTGGACACTCCTTTCGAACCGATGTTGGGCTTCCTGCGGGCAAAGCGGGTCACGCCTCAAGGAGCGCCACCCGATCCTCGAGCGAAGCCGCCGGGGAGAGGCAGGGATCTTTTCCAAACAGAATACAGGAGGATTCTCTATGAGTCTATAAAACAGTAGGGATCTCGATCGTTGAACACGTCGAGGCGCCGGCTGTATGCAATGGCCGGACAGCCGCCGCAGACCGGGCGGATGGCGCAGGAGCGGCAACCTTCGGAACCCGCACGATAGCGGCGGGCGGGTTCCGAGTCGTAGATTTCAGCGAGGCTTTGTTCGAACAGATTGCCGATGAGGGAAGGGAACTTGCGGCAGGCGTGGACTTCACCGTCCGGAAGCAGGGTGACAAAGTTGAAGGCGGCTCCACATCCGTAGCCGGCGCATCCGCCAAACAGCGTTTTCTGTTTGCGGTGATACAGGATATTGATCAGGTTATCCTTCAATCCAAGGATGGGGTTTTGTTCCGACGCTTCCACATAGGATTCCAGGAATTCAGCGTAGGCTTCGCGATCGGGAAGCTCAAGTTGCGCACCTTCGCCCACCATGGAGAGACGATTGAAATTGAAAGCGTTCGTTCGTCCGCGAAGGCGTTCGGCCAGAGGCAGGACTTGATCCATGTTGTCTTTGGTGAGGGTAAGCATCACCATGGAATAGATGTCCATCTCCCGGAGCAGGTCGAGGAAATCCATGACCCTGCGGAAATATCCCGAACCGCGGATCCGGTCGTTGTGTTCCTCCAACCCCTCCAGGCTCACCTGGTAGAAAACCGGCTTTTGAATAGCTTTCAGTTCTTCCAGCCGTTCCCTGGCGGCGACATTGCCCGCAAGGGCGATAACAAATCCGCGTTCGGACGCCGCCCGGTACAACTCTGTAAATTTCGGGAAGAGGAGGGGATTGCCGCCGGTAAAGGTAACCTGTCCGCTCACGTGCCGCTCTTTGCAAAAGACTCGCAACTCGTCCAACACGGCAACAGCCCGCTCCAGGTTCATGGGTGATCGATCGCTCCGATCGTAGCAGTGTTTACAGTGCAGATCGCAGGCCTGGGTGACATGCCACTGCAAGGTAAACACGGGGGAGGCCAGAAATCGTTCGTCCCATTGGTCGCTGATGGGAAAACAGGCCGGGTCCCTTCGGATAGCGGACCGGGGAGCGAGCAGGATACCTTGACGAACCGCGCGCTTCAGAGCTCTATCCGGCACACCCACAGGGACGTTCTCCGCCGCGGCCGTGTTCGCCGGATCCGTTTGTTCCAACACCATCTTCAGGGCCAGCAGATCTTCGTCCGATGCGGTTCCGATCCGGGGTTCTCCCCGGCTGAAGTCCTTCCAGACGAGCACCAGTGTCTTGCCCGGCCGCGGGGAAATGGAGGGGGGGGCGCCCGTTTCGTGGAACAGGGCATCGAGATCGGTCCAGGCCGTTTCGATGACTTGAACCGTCGGGTTGAGCTCTAATGCATCGACATCCGTATCGAACTCGTTCGTGTAGGTTCGAGCTTGATGAAAGGCCCATTCCACGCGGGCCAGGTCCGCCAGAAACGCCGGCAGACCGGGCCGGCTTCCATGGGTTTCCAGCAAATCCGGGAAGAATTCCGGACCGGCTTGCGCCGTGTGCTCGTTCAGCACGCGGTCCAGGGAGTGGGGACCCATGATGGAACAGCACTTGGGAAAGATCTTCTGAAACCGCTCAGAAAGGATCGGGGGCTCGGGCGGTCTCTTTTTGTCGTTGTGGGGCGATGGAGGCTCCATATCATCCCTCGGGGAATAAGAACGGTTTTACAGTCATGCGACCAACTTGGCGCCCAGGCCGGCGCAGACCTGAAGAATGGGTATTAGGTCACTCCTCGCCCGGAAGCTCGATTCAGCGCCAACCGCACGGACGATGCCCATGCTTGAAACGCTCCAGTATAACCTGAGTCTTTGCTCTTAGGTGCTACCTGCACCCTACTTGGAACCCGTTCAGGAACTGGTACCGGGTTTCTCCTCTTCCTTTTCTTCAACGCTTCCTGCACCGGATTGGGAACCGCTGCCCGAGGTGTCGGCCGGCTTTTTTTCTTCGATTACGGTGCCACCTGCACCGGATTTGGAACCGGTTCAGGATGAGGAACCGGATGGCGCACCCGCACATCCGGCGCCTGCCAAAAGTCCAGCGATGCTGAACCCCGCCAGAATCTTTTTCAGTTTTTGCTTGTCCATACAGACTCCCTTCAAAAGGTGACGGACGATACTCGACCCCGTTCCCGGTTACCTGAAAAAAAGAGAACCTCCCCGAGCCGCCTTAAATACTATTCTATGCGACAACTCCCGTCCGGACAAGGGCATGGTAAGGATATTCCCGATAAATAAAAGAAAAATCGATTGAAAAAACCGATAGCATAGCTTTGAGGCGCGACCAGAGATGGGCTTTTGGAGCCGGGAAAGACCGGATTCGGGGTGCGGGCCGGAATTGTAGGGGCTAATCGGATCCCAGGGAAGATCGGCCCACGAGAGTCACCGCCTTCCCCGGAGCGGTGCAAAAAAGCGGACCCGCAGTCAGTGACGCTCGCTACGGGTCCTCCGTGGCCGGGTTAGGGTTTGTTGACTAGTTCTCGCGTTAGGATCACAGGTGAACTCTCCAACAGGTCCTCTGCCTTATGAGTTCCGGTAGTGCCGTTATCCTCTCGTGCAAAGTAACTTCACCGCCAAGATGATAACCGCTCGGAGAGAAGATGCACGTACACCCCAGATACTCGGACTGTGCCTTCCCGGGCTTCCTTATTTCTAATCTTAACTTTGCGGGCCCATCGGCCGCGCTTAGTTTTCATTTTTTGTGTTGAAGCCGGAGGCTCTACAGTCCGTTGTTACTTATATCGGTGCTTTCAATCATAATTTAAGTCCTTTGTACTCATGACACAAGGGGACTACGAAAAAAATCCACCGAATGAATGTCCGTCCCTTGGGGATGCTTCACAGCCTTGCATCCATTCGAAAAGCTTGGGCAGGGAGATACGCGCAATCCAACGTGCTGAGCTACTAGACGATCGCCAAACGCATTCAACCTTTAGAGCGTGGTGCTTCAGGCGCCGGGTGCTGCTTCTTAGAACCTTGTCATCCGCGATTCTTCACGAATGCATTGGCCCTTTCGGATGAACGACGAAAAGATCGGGCCGGAAAAGGAAAAACTGTCTTGCTTTTGAAAATGCGGCCTGCAAAAGGCGAAACGGCCGACCTCTTTTGCGTGGCTTCCTTCCCACAACGAATCGTTGAGATTTGACCGAGCATTCGCCGCGCCTGGAGCGTGCCGGACGGTTTCACAATTCTGTTCATGAAGCGCGTGCTTGGAGTATGGCGTGTATGTCCTTGTCTATTTTCCACCGGTATTGTTGCACCGAGTTCCGATTCGCCATGATCATATCCAACTGACGGGTATGAATGGTCAAGTAACCCAGAATTCTGAGGCGCTCTTCCATGAAGGTCTCTTCCCTTGCTTCCACCCGCGCCAGTAAGGCGTCTTTTCGTATTTCCACCCTGAACTCGTATTGTTCCAGGATATCTTTCAGGAAAAGAACTCTTTTCAGCCGCCGCTCGAAATCCGCGGCGCCTCCTTTGTAATGGAAGTTCAGATAATTTTCACCCGGCCGGTCTCCGACCAGGGCTTCCACAGTGGAAAAATGGAAGCCCAATCTGGAACTCAGGCTACAGTAGTGCCTCGATATCATGAAGTAGTTCCGGTTCCCGTAGCTGGACCGGACACCCGGAACCAGTGCGGTGTTCTTAGTGGCCTCGAACATGACCGACATGAACCCCTTGCCGTCCACCGCCGGAGGACCTTCCCATGGAAAGGCCGTTATACCGCGCCATATGGCCAACATGGGGATGGACGCAATGTTTTCCAACCGAACGTACCGTCCGCTCACCTCGTCCTTGAATCCGTCGTCGAGATTCAGAATCCACCACTGCATGGGAACTTCACACAGCAACTGCTTGCTCGAACGCTCGGGAAAACGATGCTTCTTACCGAACTGGAACATTTCCTGTACGGATTTCTCGTGGCAGAACCGGGTCACATCGTGGAACGTCCTACAGTGTTTCGGTTTGAACGAAGGGGCGTCGGGATCCAGAAAGTTGAGCGGGATAATAAGCTGCGAAGCGCCTTTCAGGGCTTCATATACAGGACTCCCTATCATAAGCCTTTTGGGACTTTCCCGTCTCTCGAGCAGCTCCTCGACGCGTCCCCGGTATACTTTGCGTCCATCGGCGTCAAGGGTGACCGGCTGATCATGTTCAAGGAGATTGGTCGCTTCCCGGACGCCGAACAATGCGGGCACGCCCAACTCCCTCGCCACATTGGCCAGATGTCCCGCCACGCCGCCCTGTTCCGTGACTACGCCCGCGGCCCGACCCAAAAGCGTTGCCCAACGCGGCAAAGACTGGGTCGTCACAAGTATGGCGCCCTTGGGAAACTGGAGAGCATCCATGTCTCTTTTGACAATATATACAGGACCGGCGGCCACGCCGGGGCTTGCTGTGACTCCGTCATGAAAGATCACGTCACGGCTCTTGTTTTCGGTTACAGGGTCCTGCTGCAATGGACCGGCCGTCTGCCGTAACGGCCTGCACTGCAATAGCATGATGGGGCCATCGGGCCGGATGGCCCATTCCATGTCCTGAGGGCCGCCGTAGTATTCCTCCAGCCGTACAGCCAAAAGGGCCAGATCTCGGGCCTGGTCGTCCGTTATGGAAGCCTTCTGACCATCCTCTTCCGTCATTTCCAGACGGCAGACACCCTCCTGCGGATAGCAGACGAATTTCTGCTCCTTAACGGGGATGTCTCTGTGAACGATTTCCATATGATCTCCTCTGGAGATCACAAACAGATCCGTTGCAGAGCTGCCGTTCACAACGGTCTTGGGAAGCCCCCAAACGGCGTTGATTACGATTCTTTCGTCTCGGATGTCGACGGGATTCCTCGAATACATTACCCCGCTGGAAAGGGCGTCCACCATGGTCATGCACCCCACGCACATGGCGATGTCCTCGTCTCGGATGCCTCGGTTCAACCGATACGTCATGGCGGCCAGACCGTATTTGCTGGAGACGATCTCTTTGTAGGCCTGGAAAATGTGTTCGCCGCTGACATTGAGTTCCGTGCGATATTGGCCCGCAAAGGAGGCTCCTATATAGTCCTCCCCGAGAGCGCTGCTCCTCATGGCCAGAGTGAACCCTTTGCCCTCCTGTTCCTCCAGTGCTCTGTAGCTCTCCGCGATGGCGGATTGCAGGTCTTCCGGAAGAGGGGACCGGATGATCATCTGCTGAATTTCGGCGCTCAGAGCGTACAATTTGTCCAGGCGGTCCGTGTCCGTGGCTTGTATTTTGCGGTCGATCTCGGTCTGCAAATCGCTGTGTCGCATAAACCGCTCGTACCCCGTGGCTGTAACCACGAATCCGTTCGGCACCTTCGGGTAAACGTGCTTTCTGATTTCCCCGAGGTTAGCGATCTTGGCGCCCACAAGGTCCGTTTTTTCTTTGTCCACCTCTTTCAAGGGAATGACCAACGGTCCTTTTGCGGATGTGTCTTTCCGTTGCACAAACGGGTTGATTTGCTTCTGGATTTCTTTGAATCTCTCGTAGAGTTCCTCATACGGACCGGGAGCCAGTTCGTTCAGGTTCTTTATGATCTGCCAGACACTGGTGGAGACGCTGGTGCATTGGGACATGACAAAAGTCATGCCGAAAGGCTGGCGGCCTTTCAGCGCTTCCTCCATTTCCGCCATGATTTCCAGGGCCTTGTTGTTCGCATTCAGCAGAAGCTTGAAGCGGTGATACCGGGCCCTGAAGTCGTTCCGCAGGGCTTCCACACCCTCCGTGTCGGCATTTCTCCTTCGGGGTGCCAGGTTTCTGACAAAATCGGCGATCCGGCTCATGCGTGTGCTCTTCGTATATACGCGTATTTTCTTATGCTACCGAGTCAGCAAAAGCTTAAGCTAACCGTATGGTCTTTTCAACTGTGGTTCCGCGGCGCTTTTTTCATAGACGGTCGCACGTTCAGTGAAGCGGCTGAAGGCTCACCGAACGCTGTTTTGCCTTCAGCCGTTCATGACTGGACCGACGCTGTCTTTCTTCCGATTTCTGGTGATTCGTTGCTCATAATCGCGACAGCGCCGGCTTCAGACGTTCGTGAGCTAATGCTCCAATTTCATTCCCCATCCTTCGAACATGAACATAAAGGCAAAGCCGTACCACATGGTATAAACCACATAAAAGACAAGGGAAAGGAGGACTATCCAAACCTTGTCTGAAATATTTTGTGGTTCTATTTTGTAGTAGTTATAGGAAGTCTCAACGGCTTTTTTCAGAATCAGAGAGACGACCTCCGCTTCTTTGAATCGTTTCTGCTTCTGCAAGCTCTTTTCCATCTCCTTGGAAGCTTTCCACCAGTTGTACAGGGCCACTCGCTCTTCGTAGCCATACTTGCCGGAAACTTTGCTCCCGTTGTTTTCATACATGGCGTCGGCGTCCACCAGGCAGTTGTCCAGGATCATGCCCAGATCTCCGGAGACGTTCAACTGGGATGCCTCTTGTACGACCTCGGCGCCGCCGGCCTTGAGAAGCCGAGAGGTCTGTTCGGCTTGTTCATCGTTTGCCATTTTGAGGTTCACTGCCACCTGGTCGCCTTTGAACGGTTGAATTTCATCCCTGAGCTTCGGGATGTAGTAGGCGGATCCCTTGGATATGGAGTTGTACAGATTATCCAGGTAGTCGAGGCCGTTCTGACCTCTAAAAACCGGGGAGAAAAAGATGATCAACACCACCACAAACGCGGCCATCAGCCCTAATCCAGTGTAGAATTTCCGCTTGTTTTCTATCATACCGCCACCTCCTCGCCTCTGAGCACGCGGATGTTTTTGAGAAACGTTCCTATCACCCAGACTCCGAAGATCCCGATCACAATAAAAAAAGCATAGATGCCGATGGACTCGAGGAAGGCCCCCGTCTGTTTGGACAAGGGGATTACTTCCATTTCTCCCAGTTTACCGGGCAGAGCAAAGATTCGGTTGACGAATCCCGCCAGAACCGCCATGGCGTAGAACCCTCGGATCGTAATACCTTTCACCACTTTGGTGACCATGGCCCCGATCTGGATGCCCAGCAGCGAACCCAGCAGCATGCCCATGGCCAATGTGTAGAAGATAAAACCGTAAATGGCGTACTGGCTGACCGAGGCATACCCTGCCGTGAAGACAATTTGGAAGATGTCCGTTCCAACGGTGGTCATGGAAGAGACACCTAGCATGTATACGAAGATGGGGAAGGTCAGAAATCCGCCGCCGACCCCCATAATGCCTGCTGCAAGCCCTACAAGAGCGCCGCTCAACACAAGAAACACCCACGAAATGCTTCTTCCTCCCGGAGTGAAATCGTAGTCGAACTTGACCATGGGGGGTATCGCCACGGACTGAAGTTTCATGGGGAGGCGGCCTGTCTCGGTCCCCTCGTCTCTGGCGGCAGGAGTCTCTGCTCCAGCCCCATGAAAATCCTTATCCGCTTTTCGTTTCCGCGCCTTGAGGAAGTCCAGGAGAGCGTAGCAGCCCAGGAATCCCAGCATGAGTGCGTAGATTGTTGTTATAAAAGCGTCACTGAGCACAGGATTGATCTCATACAGAAATCGATTGATCAGCCCGCCCGCCGTTGCTCCCACAATTGCGCCGATCAAGAATGTCACGGCTAGAGGGACGGACACGTTGCCCAATTTTCGATGCATGACCGTTCCCATGATGGCTTTGGCGAAGATGTGAAAAAGATCCGTTCCCACAGCCAGTATTCCTTTGATACCCGCGCTCATCAGGGCGGGAGCAATGACAAAACCGCCCCCCGCGCCAATGCAGCCCGTGATGAGGCCGGCGCCCAACCCGATCAATATCGAGATCACGAATATTCCCGTTGAATAGAACGCCGGACTGTACGCCTTCTTCCCGCCCAATACGTCCGGAAGCACCCCTCCTATCTGGTCGGCTAGGGCAATGCCTCCCAACAGCACCGGCAGAGTCAGCAAACCGAGAATGAGCATTCGCTTTTTGTCTCCCAGAATGGTTCTCGATACATCGATCTCCCACTGTGCATGGGCCTTTGCACCTATCATCATGAACCTGCCCCACTGCTTGAAGAAACCCATTTCTACAATCCTCCTAGTTCGAGATTCTTGGTCGGTAGCTTCTCTGCAAAGCCTTTATTTGACAGATACGGTACGACTGTTTAGTCCACTTAGTTTGTTTTCCTGGATCGTCTTTCCCTTATATGCATCCTCCACCTTGTACAAAAGCTCATCAATATCCATCGGCTTCATCAGGTAATCGAAAGCCCCAAGTTCCATCCCTTGAACCGCCACTTCCATGTTCGCGTGTCCGGTAAGCATGATGACTTCCGTCAGCGGATGCCGTTTCTTGATCTGTTTGAGCGTTTCTATCCCGTCCATGCCCGGCATTCTTACATCCAGGACCACCACGTCGGCCGGGCTTCGATCCAGGGCCGACAACGCTTCTTCGCCGCTTTTTACTCCTGCGATATCCACGTTACGCTTTCTCATACGCTTAATGAGCGTTTCCATGAACTCCGCTTCGTCATCGACGAGCAAGACTTGAATGTTCTTCATTGTTATGACCTCCTTTCCGGACTGCCAGCCGGATCTTATTTGCAAGTTCTTCGAGTTCACACGGCTTACTTAAGTAGTCAAAGGCTCCCAGCCTCATGCCTCTGATAGCGGATTCGATGGTTGTGTGACCCGTGAGGATAATGACCTCGACCAAAGGATGATGCCTCTTGATCTCGGCAAGTGTTTCAATGCCGTTCATCCCCGGCATCTTTACGTCCAATACCACAACTTGGATGCCGGGATTGTTGTCGAGCTGCACAAGGGCTTCCTCCCCGCTAAAAGCCGTCAGGATGTTGATTCCCCTTTTGGCTAAACGTCTGTTTACGGTCTCTACAAAGGGGATTTCGTCATCCACCAGTAATACGGTTATTCCGCGCATCGGCTCTTTCCTGTCAAGAAAGGTGTTCGGATAATTGATCAGAATCGGCGGCATTGTCCGGCTTCAAGACGTCCTTGTCCTTTTCCTTTGGAATAGGAATCCTGACAAGAAAGGTAGTGCCGGCGCCCACGACGCTGTTCACAACTATCTCCCCTTCCAGTCTCTTGATGATCCCGTAGCAGATGGACAGACCGAGGCCGGTTCCTTTTCCAACCGGCTTGGTGGTAAAAAAAGGATCAAATAAGCGTGAAAGGTTCTCTTTGGGAATCCCACGTCCGGTGTCGGATACTTCTAGGAGAATGCTCCCGTTTTGGAGCCATGCGCATATGGACAAAGTTCCCCCTTTTTCCCCCATGGCATCGAGGGAGTTGTTGATCAGGTTTAGGAGAACCTGTTGAATTTCGGTTTTGGGCAGATACAGGTCGGGAATGCCGTCTTGAATATCCGTACGAACAACCACGCCGCAGTATTTCGCCCTTTTTCCCGAAATGGCTACAATGTCCTCGACCAACTCGTTGAGACGAACCCGCTGCAATGTGAAGTCGGTTTTCCTCGCAAAACTGAGCAGTTTGTGCGTGATCTCCTTGCACCGCTTTCCCTGGATCCGGATTTGCCCTAAGGATCGTTTGAATTCGGCCAGGTTTTTACCTTCCCGGAATTCCTCTTCTTGCAGCAAGTCGTCAATCCAGCCCGCTTCTTCAACCATGATGGCCACCGGGTTGTTGATTTCATGAGCAATGCCCGCTGCCAATTCGCCGATCGAGGCAAGCTTACCGGTTTGAAACATCTGCTCGTTCATTTTCTGTTTATTCTTGTCCGCCAGCTCGATGCGACGGACCGTCTTCTTTGACAGCCTCAAGGCGTTGGTCGCCAGAAACAGCGTGGACAAAAGGATGGTGGCGAGGGTCACGCGCTTGGCTGTGTTAAGACCGGAAAGCGACTCCGAGACGCTTTGTCGGCGGACGATAATCCAGTTTCCGTTCTTGAGGGAGGTCGCGGCGTATGTAGTCTCGTTCCCAGAAGAATCGGCAGCTTGAGTTGTCGAAATGTCCGCTTTAGCGCGCTTGGAGACGTCCGACAGGAGGTCCAATACGACTTTCTCACCGAATCCTTCGCCCTCAGGGGGTTTCGTCTGGTATTGACCTTCCCTGTTCACGATAAAGGCGTTTCCAGTAGTTCCTATCCCGGCCTCCTCCAACAACCTGTTGAACGCTTCCACGGGGATTATGGATCGCAAAACCCTCTGCTCTCCCATCACGTCCTTTCTCACCGCCATCGTGAAATAGGAATGACCCTGCGCATCCGAAGATACGTCGCTTATGAAGTATCGGGCATGCATGGCCTCGTGGAACCAGGCGGTCTCCGCGTACGGCTGGGTAGGAGGAAGAGGCGTTCCTGCGTTTGCGACAGGAATGCCTGCTCCATCCACCAGCTCCAGAGCCGAAAAGACCGACTCGTTTTCTGTGTTAAGCTGTTCGAGAATTCCCTCTAAAGCCGATACCTTCCGCAGGTCATCCAAAGAGAAAGCCGCGGCGATGAATCGAATGTCGTTTAGCTTTTCCATCAAGAAATCGTCGATGATGTGTTTGCTCTTCAGGGTTGCCTCTCTCATCTGTGCAAGTACGTTTTTCTGGTAAGCGTTGCTGAACTGATAGTATATAACGCCGCCCACCAAAGTCATCGGCAGAAAGGGAAGCATAAATCCAAGAAGAAGCATACTTTTCATCAATGATCTGTAATGCTTGTTTGTGGGTATGTTCTTCTTGATTCGGTCCCGAATATAGCTAAACATATGGCATCCAGCCGGCACGCAGACTAGATGGATCGTGCCGAATCGCAATTCCTATGAGGTCAATCTTGGTCGCACCGTTTACTCTTTGGCCTTGCCCGTATAACAAGAAGTGGTTCCTGTTTCTTTGGGACGGGGTTTGAGGCGCCGTGACGAGCCTTAAGCTTCTTAAGACCGACCCGTCCCCCTGCCCTCGTCTTCTTCATCCAACAGGTCGGCCATGGCCTCCTGAGCCAGCCCAGGTTCGCCGGCCTGTGACAAGGCGGCGGCCATTAGTAAGGTGTCCACGGCCTTTTTGGACTTTTTGAGTCTGTTCCAAACCTTGTGCAAGGTGCCGACCAGCTGATCGACGTCCACCGGTTTCTTCAAATAGGCGGAGGCCCCCAGTCGCATGGCTTCTTTCTGATCCTTTTCCGTTCCATGACCGCTCAGGATCACGACGGCGACGTCGGGATGGTCTTTCCTGACTTTGCGAAGCACCTCTATGCCGTCAATGCCGGGCATTCTCAAGTCCAGCACCATGACGTCGGGCTGTCCTTTCTTAAGGGTCCGCAGAGCCTCTTCTCCGTTATAAGCGATCTCGGCGCTCAGATTTCTCAGTTCAAGTCGTTCGGAAAGGCTTTCCACAAATTCCTTCTCGTCATCCACCAAGAGCACTTTGAGTTTTTCCTTGCGAAATGCGCGAGTCAACTCGTCGATGTCCACGGGCTTCTTCAAGAGAGCGGATGCTCCCAGCTTGAGGACCTCTGCTTCGTCTTTGTCCGTACCATGGCCCGTCAGAATCACGACTTCCATATCGGGATCGCTCTGTCTGACTTTGCGGAGGACTTCCAGGCCGTCAATGCCGGGCATTCTGAGGTCCAGCACCATGACATCTGGCTTTTCCCGCTTGATGGCTTCGAGGGCCTGCTTTCCGTCATAGGCGACTTCGGCGTCGACGTTCCTCATCCCGAGCCGTTCGGAAAGGCTTTCCACAAATTCTTTCTCGTCATCCACCAAGAGCACTTTGAGTTTATCTTTCTTCACGATGGTCTCCTTTGTGTTCGCGCCATTAGGGGTAAGCGTTGGTCAGAGGATGGGCCGTCCGGGTATTTCGATATAGAGATCCGAAGCGAAGACCGGAAGGACCCATTTGACTATATGAAATGGCAAGGAGTGTGCCAGAATGAATTATGAGCGATTACAGGACGTTAGGCAGTACAGGGCAGGGGTGTGGAACTTTATGAAACATATAGAAACAAACCGGATGTAGCGATTTGAGACAAAATGAAACAGCATCACCGAAGGCCGGAATAGGGAATGGAGATCTCGAAGCCGCCCCGGTTGCCTGTGGTGAAACAAGACAACTCGGCGCCTAACATCTGGAGGATCTCTTTCAGATCCGCCGTTTCCGAATCGAGGAGGGGCGCCGCGCCCGTCTGATCGGTGAGCGGCTCGCCCCGGCACTCGAGGCGCACTTCCCGGTCGCCTTTCCGGCATTTCAGAGTGATCACGCCGCCGTTGGCAGTACGCTTCATGCAGGATTCGATGCATTTGGCAATGACCAGCTGAAGCCGAAAAGGATCAGTCTCGACCTGCAGGGGCGATTCCGCCGGTTGTACCTCTAATTCGATCTGTTTCAATCGGGCGAAACGTCCCATGAGATAACTGATTTGGTGCACCAGCGCGTTGATGTCCTGATTTGCCCTTGGTGCGTCCATGTTGTGGGCGAATGCGTTCAGATTTGCTCCGATTTCCATTCCTCTGGAAACCTGCTTCCGGGTAATGGCGAAGCTCTTGGTCAACTTGTCCTTATACGGAAAACCCGTACCGAGCACAGAGAGCAGATCTTCCATCAACCCGGAAGACTCGCGAATGGTCGCCAGCACGTTCATGAATTCGTGACTTACAGCGGCGATGATCTTGCCGATGAAGTCGACTTCGCATGATCTCATTTCCCGGCGGCCTCGCTTGAATCCGTTTCCAGTTTGGAGGCCTCAAACGCCTCTTTCATCTTTTCGATCAGTTCCTCGATCTTGGCCGGTTTCATCATGTAGTCGTACGCCCCCAATCGCATACCCTTAATCCCATCCTTGGTGGATCCCCGGCCCGTCAGTAGAATGGTCTTGATTTCCGGATGTTTGTTTCGGATTCGCTGTAAGACGTCCAGTCCCCCCAATCCCGGCATCATGACATCCAACACCACGACGCGAGGCCTTTCGGTTTCCAGGATTCGGAGCGCCTGTTCCCCGTCGTTGGCCACCAGGGTTACAATGTCTCTGAGCCGAAGACGTTCAGCCAATGTGGATGCGAATTCCTCTTCATCATCCACAAGGAGTACTTTGAGTCCTTGCATGTCATGCCTCCCCCTGTTGCCCGGATTTCTTAGGTAATAGCACCGTAAAAGTCGTTCCCTCACCTTCTTTGCTCTGGACCTCTATCCTGCCTCCCAACTTCTGAACGATGCCGTAGGTGATGGAGAGGCCCAATCCCGTCCCGTACCCTTTGCGCGTGGAAAAGAACGGTTCGAAGATGCGTTTTCGAGTCTCTTCGGACATACCGACTCCGTCGTCCTGGATCGATACGCCGACAAAGCGCTGTTCCCGTTCCCAACTGGCGATGATGATTTTTCCGCCGTCTTTTACGGCGGAAAAGGCGTTGTTCAGTATGTTCAGGAAGACCTGCTGTAACTGGCCGTGGTCCGAGAGGATCTCCGGGAGTTTCTCGTCCAGTTTCAGTTCGAGATCGATGTTTCGATGAAGGGCTTCCTTCTCGAGAAAGCCAAACACCTCAACGATCACCTCGTTCAGATTCAATGACTCGATCTCGACGTCCATCCGACGGGCAAAGCCCAACAATCGATGGGTTATAGTGCTGCATCGGTCTACGGATGCCAGTATCGATTGTGTCAACTGAAGGAATTTGGACTTTTGTTCAAATTGGGACATAGACTCGATGAGATCTTTCATCAATCCGGCCTTTTCGTTGATGATCGCCATGGGGTTGTTGATCTCGTGCGCCACGCCCGCGGCCAATCGGCCGATGGAAGCCAACTTGTTGGTGTGTTCGATCTCGTGGTAGCTGATCAGACGCTTCCGGTCCGATTCTTCGATCTGCTTGACCAGTCGGTCCGTTATCTTGAATACGACCAGCAAAATCGCTATCACACTCGCCACGAAGATGAGCAGTATTTCACTTTTTAGCGTGTACCAGGATTGCAGGACTTCGCTTCTTGGTTTGATCAATATCAGGGCAAAGGAGGGGGAAGCAAAGTAGGTATAGGCCATGAGGACTTCCCTGCCTTTTTGGTCTTTTGTCTCCGTCACATGGGCTTCATAGCTCAGAGGGGGCATGGGCAAGGGAAACGTGTCAAGGGCTTTTCCATAGAATCTCGAAGAGGTCTGGAGAACGCCGGAGGATCCAGCTCACTCCCGCCGCGTTTTCCTTTCGCACCGCCATCACGAAATGGGGGAACTTTCGATAGCCCATGAACACGTCACTGATATGTTCACCCCGAACCGCCACTTCCTGAAACCAGTCGTGATCCTTGTACATCTTGCCCTTGAGATTGTAAGGGCCCACATAACTGACCTGCAGACCCGAGGAGTCGATGAGTCCCAGATCCACGAAGCCGCCGAATTCCTCCTTCATCACCTGGAAGATTCGATTCAGCGTCTGTTGGTCGCCCAGTTCTTCGAAGGAATAGGCCGATGCGATGAAGCTCACGGCTGAAAGACGTTCCGTCAGAAACAGTTCGAACGAATGCTTGGTCTTGCTGACCAGGCCGCCCAAAGGCTGAATGATTTCGCGCCTCAAGACTTTCTGATATTCGTAATGGTTGATCAAAGCCATCATAAAGAGCGGCAGAACGGTGACTACTACAATAATGATGATCATATTTCGGCGAAGAAGTTTGTAGCGTCGATGAAATCCTTCCTGCTCGGACATCGTCAGAGGTTCCTCAGGGAGCGATGCTGCTGAGACTAAAGAAGTATTACCCATGGTGTTTCTTCTCCGGTCGATCGAAAAGTATGTCCCCGGGCTGCAGTCGGTCGGTGCGAAAACGCTCCAGGGCTTTCTCCCACGGCCCCATCACCGAGTCCAGCACGGTGACCTTCTTCCAGGTCAGATACTCGTAGAATTGCTCTTCAATACCGTTGCAAATGACCACATCCACGCCTTCTTCGAGAATCATTTGACAGAGGTCTTCCGCGGAAGCGTGCGCCAACACGATGGTTCTGGTTTGTTCGGTCGATCCGTCCGGCCCGATGGTACAGATCACCACTTCCGTGGCCAGGTCGAATCGGGGCGCTACATCATTCTCGGACAGAGTAATGAGCAGTTTTATTCCATGACTCCGCTCTCGCTCCCGGATCACATCAGGATGCAAGCCCGTACTCCTTCATTTTCCGCCAGAGCGTGGTTCGGCCCCAGCCTAGGATTTCGGCGGCTTTGCTTCGACGGCCGTTAACCTTGAACAACGTATCGATGATGAGCTGCCGCTCGCTGTCGGCCCAATTCATCCTCCCCGTCCGTCCCTTTGCGTCATGCATTGAAGGGGCCACAGCCGCCGGACCGATAATTTCATGGTGGGCTTCCCTGGCGTCTTCCAGAAGGTAGACGGGCAAATGATCCGTCTGGATGGTTTCCAGTGGACAGATACTGGTGGCGTATTCAACGATGTTTCTCAATTCACGTACGTTTCCGGGGTAGCCGTAGTTCAGTAATATATTTCGAACCTGTTGTGACACCCCACCGATCCGCTTGCCGAAGCGGGAAGAATAGACCTTCAGAAAATGATCCAGGAGAAGACCGATATCCTTTCCTCTTTCTCTCAGAGGAGGCAGGTGAAAGCGGACAACGTTCAGGCGGAAGAGCAGATCCTGGCGGAAAAGGCCGCCCGCGACCATCTGTTCCAGGTTACGGTGCGTGGCGGCGATGACCCGGACGTCCGCCTGGAAACCGCTGGTGCTCCCCAGAGGATAAACCACCTTGTCATCCAGAAAGGTCAGAAACTTCACCTGAAGCGGCAGTGGGAGGTCTCCTATCTCGGTCAGATAAAGCGTACCATTGTGGGCTAAACGCAGACGTCCCGCCTTGTCGTTCACCGCTCCCGTGAACGCGCCTTTCTTGTGACCGAAAAGCTCCGATTCCATCAGCGTTTCCGGCAGAGCGCCGCAATTGATTTTTATGAAAGGACCGTCGGCCCGATCGGATGCTTCGTGGATGACCTCGGCCAAGACGTCTTTTCCGGTGCCTGTTTCACCGGTGATGAGGAGGGAGGAATCGGTTTGAGCGACCACCGGTACGAGGCGGAACAGTTCTCTCATTTTTGCGCTCTGACCTATGAGTTGCCCGAGGCTGTCCAGGTGCGGGATCTGATCGACCGATCCAAGAGGAGTCCTGATGTCGGCGACTGTCTCCATGAAGCCGACGACGCGGCCTTTGAGGTCGCTCAAGGGAGCTGCCGTTATGCGTACGGGGATCTTCTGACGGTCCCGGTTGATGATGTCTCCCTCGATAGTCACCGGCGCATTGTTTTGCTCCGCTTGCAGGACCGGGCAGTTGGAGCCGCACACGCTGGCCCGCAGTACATCCCGGCAGGGTACGCCCAACACCTCGTGCCTCCTGAAACCGGCCAATGCTTCGAGGGCGCTGTTCAGCAGCAGGACTCGCCGATAGGGATCCATGATGACCAGCCCCAAGGGCAGCTCGTCGGTTAGGGAGGACAGTTCTACAGTGGAATCAAACAGGCCCTTGATGTTCCCGAACGAGATCGAATCCAAACCGCGAGTCCTCCTTTCATGACGTGGGCGCCTTTGAACCGGACCCTGCCATGAACATTATGAAACGTATCCTATTCAGAAGCACGTTTCATGTCAAGATATTTTGAAACATTATCGTGCCCTGGTCTTCCGTATGAAACAGGCCGATCAGGTGAACCGGGTGCATCGTTTTCAGGGGCGAATCGTGCAACGCCCAAATAGGTGGGGACATTCGGATCGTTTTGTGGAAAAATAAGAACGTATGTCCGCTTGGACCGTCCGGGGAAACCGAAACGAAACGTTGATGGCATCGTAAAAAATCCGCAAAGACGCCACCCCGGTGAAAGCCGGGGTCCAGAACCTGTTTAAAATACGGGCTTCCGCCTTCCGCCGGAATGACGTAACATGATGTTTTTTGATTTTTTCGACTTCATCAGCGTTCCGACGCCGGCGTGAAAAGCATCGGTATCGGAACGGAGCGGGATCGCCGTTCCAAATCAGTACCCGAAGGTTGTTAACCGGACGCCCTTTTGCCTCGGGTCCGCAAGATGCGCTACGAAAACGACGCTCCCGAGTTCATGGGAAGGCTGAAAGATGCTTGCCTAGCGGTTCCGTAGCGGTATCACTGAACTACGATCCAAAGGGTCAATCGATAAGGAATCCATTATGCATCGAGTCATGATCCATCCGGCGGATTACAACACATGTCTGGAAGCCGTGGGGCTCGCGTTCGAGCTTTTTCCTCTCGACGTTTCAGGTAAAAAGGTACTGGTTAAGCCCAACGTTCTTCGGGCATCGAACGCTGAAGAGGGCATTGTCACGAATCCGGCCGTGCTTGCGGCGGTAATCCATCATCTGGAGAAGAGGAATCCGGCGTCCATCGTGGTGGGCGACAATCCGGGCGCGTTCAGTTACGGAGCCAATGAAGCCAGCTTTCGGCAGGCAGGCCTCCTGGAAGCGGCCGGAGCGTATTACCGGAATATCAGCACCGAGAGTCTGGAGGTGGATTTCAATCCCGACTACGTGGATCGGCTGAGCGTCTCTCGATCGGTGATGGAAACGGACGTGTTCATCTCTTTGCCTAAATTCAAGACCCATGGGCTGACCGTGATCACCGGGGCCATCAAGAACAGCTTCGGCATCCTTCCAGGCGCACAGAAAGCCGCGTTGCACCGCATGGCCGGCAACCCGAAGCGGTTTCACGAACTGATCGTAGATGTGTTCAGGCTGCGCGTTCCGGATCTCTTCATCGTGGACGCCGTGGTGGGCATGGAAGGCAACGGACCGGCGGGTCGAGATCTGCGTAACATCAACCGTATTCTGGCGTCCGACAACGCCGTGGCCCTGGACGCCACGATATCTCGAATGATGGGTCTCGAGCCGCACAAACTTGGTTTTATGAGAAAGGCAAAGGAATTGGGTCTGGGCGATTTCGATTCAGGGGCTATCGAACTTATCGGAGACCTCACGGTCATCCCGGACTTCAAGCTGCCACCGCTGGGCGGCGAGGCCCTCCACAAAAACGAAGCCATACAGAACTTCATCCGCAGCAGGACGCTGCTTCGGCCCAAAGCAGACCCCGACTTGTGCAACGCCTGTCAGACCTGCATCGAGCACTGCCCGGTCTCGGCCCTGTCCATGCAGGACGACCTGCCGGTGGTGGACGCGGATACGTGTATTACCTGTTTCTGCTGTCAGGAAATGTGTCCTGAAAAGGCGATTACACTTCAGTGATCGCTCCTGCTTTGTGGAGTGCGCGCACAGCCTTCTTCAGAAAGATCCGTTCCGGAGGCGAGAGGGAGAGGGACGCTGATCATCACCGTCCAGCACGGTGCGGATGGTGTGCAGCAGGTCTCCGAGTGCATAGGGCTTGGCTACAAAAGCCGCCTTGCCCAAAGACACAAGCCGCTGCTCGGATTCTCCCAAGGCGTAGCCGCTCGTAATGACAATCTTCAAGCGCGGCTTTATGCGCCTCAGGGCCTCAATGCATTTGAGCCCGCCCATGCCCGGCATGCCCAGGTCCACTAGGACGAGGTCCACGCGGTCGCCGTTGGTCTCGAAGACGGCCAACGCATCCTCTCCGGTGCTCGCCTCGATGACTTGATAGCCGTTCTTTTCAAGAATTTTGCGTCCGATATCCCGAAGCGCTTCTTCATCATCCACCACAAGAACCGTTTCGCTTCCACGGCCGTTTTCGCATGACACTGTTTCCGTCTCGGCCATGGGGACCGTTGCATCCTTAAGAACCGGCAGAAACAGGGTGAAGGTGGCGCCTGCGCCCGGCCTGCTCGAGCATGTGATATGGCCTCCATGGGCCTTCACAACGCCGAAAGCGGCTGACAGGCCAAGCCCGGTGCCCTTCCCCACCTCTTTTGTGGTAAAGAACGGATCGAAAATCCGCTCGATGATCTCTTCGTCCATACCATGGCCCGTATCGGTGACTTCCACCATCGCGTATTCGCCGGGCTCCAATTGGATCCGGTTCTTTATGGTGACCGCATCCGGCACCAGGTTGCCGGACGTGATCCTCAGGGAGCCGCCTTGCGGCATGGCGTCGGCTGCATTGGAGCCCAGATTGAGCAGCAATTGATTCAGCTGACCGGCGTCTCCCATCACCGGCTTCAAGGTTTTATCGAGCTTGGTTTCAATGCGGATCATTTTGGGAATGGTCCGTTCGAGCATTTTCACGCTTTGTTCCAGCACCCCGTTCAGATTCAGCGGCGTTAGCTTGGTCTCGGTTTTTCGGCTGAACGTAAGAATCTGTTCTACCAGGCTCTTCGCTCGCACTGCGGCTTCAAGCGCTCCCTCGATCTCCCGAGAGCCGCGTTCGGGTGTGCGGGCCTTATCCATGGCCAGTTCCGAGTATCCAATGATCGCCATGAGGATGTTATTGAAATCATGAGCGATGCCGCCGGCCAGTGTGCCCACGGCCTCCATTTTCTGAGAATGGCGCAACTGCTCTTCCACCTGACGTTGAAAAGTGACGTCTCTCGCTATGATCAGTATCGCCGGACGACCGTTCCATTGGATCAGGACCTGTTTGCTCTCGAGCGATAATTCTCTTTTCTTTTTGTTGGTAATTCGCAGCACGAGATTCGAAGGCATGTCCTCGCCTTTCAAACAGCGATGATAGAGGTTCAAGATGCGCTCCCGGTCTTCGGGATAAAGGAGAATGGTGAACGGCTGTCGGCCCAGCTCCTCGATGGTGTATCCGGACAGCTTCAGAGTCACGGGATTGGCGAACTTCATCACCTCGTCCTGAAGGATGAAGATCGGATCCAGGGCGTTATCCACCAGCATGCGATATTTGTCTTCACTTTCCCTCAGCGCGGCCTCGATCCGCTCGCGTTTCGCCAGTTCGTGCGTCAATTCCGCCGTTTTCCCGGCCACCGTTCTTTTCAGGGACCGGGTCCACGCCAATGCCAAACCCAGCAGAATCAACAGAGGACTTACAATCCAAAAGGCGTACCGCATCAAATTCCGGAAGGAAGAGCGCTTTTCATAGACTCCGAACCACTTGGAGTAAATCCGGTCATACTGGCCGGTTTCTTGAATGATCTTGAGGCCCTCATTCAACACGGTGAGAAGGCCGGCAGCTCCCTGACGCACCGCGAAGCAATATTTACGTTCCAGGACAGGCGATCCCACGGCTTCAACATTCGTGAATCCGTGCCGGGTAATCAGGTAAAGCCCCATCAGCCTGGGCAGGAGAGCGCAGTCGGCCTCTCCCGCGGAGAGCAAACGCAAAGCGGAGGCCGGATTTTCCACCCGAATGATGCGGGTGCCGAGCTTCTTTGTCGTAAGATAGTCATCGCCGATGTCGCCCTCCTGTACGACGACCCGTCGTTCTTGGATATCGTCGATGGAGCGGATGGGCGAACCTCTCGGGATGAACACCGCATAGGTCACTACGATGTGGGGTTGAGAGAAATCCACTAGCCGATCTCTCTCTTTCGAGTAATACATGCCTGAAAGTGCGTCGATGTTCCCTGCTTCGAGGTCCCCACGCACCTCCTTCCAAGGCCCGAGCCGCAGCTTCAGTTCCACCCCCATGGCGATGGCGATAGACCGGATGACGTCGATATTGAACCCCACGGGCTGTCCGTCGTCATCGAGGAATTCGTACGGAGGGTAGCTGTCGTCCCCTCTGACGACAATCTGTTTTACGCCGGCGTCCTGAGAGCGACCGGTACCGGAAAACAGAAGGATTGAAGACAAGAAGACAGTTGGGATGATAAAAAGAAATGTGATCTTTTCGCGTTTCATTTCGCTCTACTCAATGCCTGTTCTCTATATAGGATTTCAGATCCGCGACACGGGGTAGGATTATTGAATTTCCGGCGTAATCAGTACGTATACACCATTCCGACCTATCCGTCACGGACATCGTCGCGCCCGCCCAAACTCTGACCAAGCCGAGGGCCTCCAACCATCCTATGGCCTGTGCCGCAGGCGCCTCGGGGAATACAGACACACCTCCTCCGAATACATATCCTCCTTGACGAATGCGGATCACCCTCAAAAAAGCGGTTGCGGCGCAATTCAGCTTTGGTGCGCCGGGGTTATCTCAAAGACTAGGAACTGCCAGATTTCTGAACAGCGGCGAGGGTTCGACTGCTCAATTTCAGTACAATGGGTCGAGGGCCGCTGAAATTATTCGTAAAAAATCATATACTTATGTTTTGGTACGCATCTTGCTATTTGCTGTAAACAGGAAAAAGATTCCTGTCCGCCGGCGCTCAACGAAAACAATAGGCAGGACTGCGCGGCTTTTTTCATACGCAGGGGGACTGTCCGCAAAAAAACGACCAAGTTTCGCAAGCAATCGAAATGACCTTGAATCGTTCAATAACGGACCCGGAGCGATCCGACGCTTCGAGCCGAAAGAGGGCGCCGATGCCGGGGGATTGGACCGCCGCCGGTCCGGATAAGCCCCTTGATACGATTTGCAGCAAAACCGGGTTTATTTGGGGGGAGGACTCCCAAACTCCATTCTTAGAATACAGACACGGTTCCGTTTGGTCTCATTCGAGCACGGAGCTGCCAATTTCGAGAAAGAGGGATTTGTGTTGGATCATGTTCTAGATATTGCAGGGCGGATTCGATCGGGTGAAGGCCTGAAGGCATCCAACGAACTGTATCGATGCTTGCTGACCGCGTCCAGAACCGTTTTGCAGGAGCGGAAGTTCGAGACTGCAGTGCGCACGATTTTGGGTTTGTGTACGAAATCGATTGGTGCGACTGTCGCCTATGTTGAGGTCTCAGGTGACGACGAACACGAGTTGGAACGTTTGTTTTTGACATATGGCGGAAGCTTCGATTCGGTTGAACCCGAAATGACCGCGCCTATCGTTCGTTTACGGGATAAAGCATACTGGACTGCTCAGGTGACGTACAGCAACGTCTTTCTCGGCAGCATGTTCATGGGGAGAGAGCACGGACAGCCTGTGAGCATTCAAAATATGATGTTTTGTCCCATGAACGTCCATAGAAAGACCGTAGGTGTGATTGGACTTGCCAATAAAGAAACGGGGTTTTCGGAACTGGATGCCGAGATTGCAATGGCGTTTTCCGATATCGCGGCCCTTTCCTTTCATAATAGCAGAACTCTCGACAAGCTGGCGGAAAGTGAAGAGAAGTACAGGCTGCTCGTAGAGAACTCAGGTGATGTCATCTTTACATTAGGTCCCGATTTTCGCTTTGCGTATGTGAGCCCCACTGTCGAAGGTCTGACGGGATACTCGGCGGAAGAGATGATGAAAATGAATCTGGACGGCATCTTCTCCCCCTCTTCGGCGCGAATTGTGAGGACTGCCTACAAACGGAGAATCCGTAACGAGAAGGCCGGGCATAGGGCGAATGATTCCGAGCGATGGGAACTGGAACACAATCGCAAGGACGGTTCCAGGATTTGGGGCGAGGTGACAACCAGACCGTTTCGGGACAAGAACGGACGATTCGCCGGGATTCACGGGATTACTCGCGACATTTCCGAGCGACGGCGGTCCGAGGCGGAGAAGGCCCGACTCGAGTCCCAACTTCGGCAGTCGCAGAAAATGGAGGCCATTGGTACGCTGGCGGGAGGCATTGCACACGATTTCAACAATATCCTCGGGGCGATCATCGGCTACGTCGAGCTTGCACTGGATGAGATCCCCGACGGACTATCCGCCAGAGGAGACCTGGAGCAAGTGCTCAAGTCCGCTCATCGCGCAAAAGAACTGACATACCGGATCTTGAGCTTCAGCCGAAGAACCGATCCGGAGAGAAAGCCCCTTCAAGTGGGATCCATCGTCGAAGAAACGATGAAGTTGTTGAGAGCCTCGATTCCGACTACCATTAAAATCCATCAAAAACTGGAAGCGAATGCAGGTACTGTACTGGCTGACCCGACGCAAGTACACCAGTTGCTGTTGAATTTGTGCACCAATGCCGCCCATGCGATGAGGAAGAAAGGGGGGGTGCTGGGTGTTCGGCTCGATCGGGTCGCCGTTGATGGGAAAGCGCCCGCCAAGCATATCGAGCTCAAACGTGGATTGTATTGCAGGCTCAATGTATTCGATAACGGCGAGGGAATGAGCGAAGAGACCCTCCATCGCATCTTCGAACCTTTCTTTACAACAAAGGAATCGGGTGAGGGTACCGGCATGGGTTTGGCCGTGGTTCACGGCATTGTAAAGAGTCATGACGGAGCGATCACCGTACACAGCTCGCCCGGAATAGGCTCGACGTTCAGTGTCTACCTGCCTCTGGTGGAAGAGAGCGTTGCGAAAGAAATACCGGTGGGGATCGGGTCGATTCCGAAGGGCACGGAACACATCCTTTTTGTGGACGACGAGGAGGCCCTTGCGGCGGTGGCGGGAGAGACACTGGAGCGTCAGGGGTATCGGGTTTCGGTTCTGACATCGAGCAGGGAGGCATTGGATCTGTTCAGGGACCGGCCGGGGGATTTCGACATCGTCATCACGGACATGACCATGCCCCAGATTACGGGCACGGAATTGGCAAAGTCAATGCTTCAGATCCGACCGGACATCCCTATCATCATCTGCACCGGGTACAGCGAAGGCATGTCGGAGGAAAAGGCGACGGAGCTGGGGATCCGACGGTTTCTGATGAAGCCTCTGGTTGCTCGGGAGGTGGCCGAGGCGGTCAGAGCCCTGCTGGATCGGAAATAGTTCGAGAACCCCGATACTGCGAGGTCCTCGAAACCGGTGTTGGATGCGCATGGATGTTTCGGCTGCCCGGAACCGTCCCGTCGGTTCTTTTCGATCGCGCGGGACGAAGCCCCGACGCTGAAATCGTTGAAGACCTTAGCCGAAAAGAGCCGGAGCCTCATTCGACGGCCGGCCTTCCGTTTACCCGGACTTGGCGGAACAGGTCTTACCCTCGATAGTCGTAGACTCCTTTACCCGTCTTTCTGCCCAGGCGGCCTGCCTTCACCAGCTTCACGAGCAGGGGACAGGGCCGGTACTTGTCTCCCAACTCTCTATGCAGCGTGTTCAGACACGCCAGAAGTATATCGAGGCCGAAGGCGTCGGCGGCAGCCAGCGGGCCGAGAGGAAAACCCAGACCTTTGGTGCAGCTTCTGTCGATCTCCTCGGGCGTGGCCAGATTCGTCTCCAAAGCGAAGAAGGCCTCATTGACCATGGGGAGATACAACCGATTGATCACGAAACCGGGGGAATCCGCAACAATCACGGTCTGCTTGCCGCACGTTTCGAGAAACCCGATGACTTTGTTGCACGTTTCATCCGACGTTTCAGGTCCCCGCACCACCTCCACGAGGGGAGTCAAAGCAGCAGGTATCAGGAAGTGCGTTCCGATGAAGGCTTCGGGGCGCGACGTGGAGGCGGCCAGTTCGGCGATCCAGAGGGTGGATGTATTGCTCGCGACCACGGTATCCCTGGGACTGTCCCCGTCTATTTTTTTGAAGATGTCCTTTTTCATATTCACGTCTTCGAATACCGCCTCAATGACGATATTCGCTTCCACGACGGCCTCGCGAAGATCCGTACCCGCTGTGATCCTCTTGAGGATCTGGTCCATGGAATCCTGATCCAGTTTTTGTTTCTTCACCTGGCCGCCGAGAAAAGATCGTATATTTTTGAGGCCGTTTTCGACTTGTTCCTTAGATACGTCCACCATGGTGGTGTTGAAACCCGCCCTGGCGCAGACGATTCCGATCTGGCTGCCCATGGTTCCCATGCCCACCACACAAACGTTTTTCAGTTCCATGCCTTCTCCTTTGCCTGTTCGTTCGGCCGCGCGCAGCGTCCGGCCGGAAGTTCCTCTCGCGGTGGTCCGGAAAAGCGGCTTGTCCGTAAAGCGCCGTTCCGGCTTTCGAGCCGTGTCAGAGGTACTTCTTGAATTCGGCTTTCCGTTTTTCTTTGAACGCTGCAAAGCCTTCTTTTGATTCTTCGGTACCCCAATACAGGGCGAGGCCCTCGATATTCGCTTCCATATTCTGGACGGCGAGGTTGGAATAGAAATTGATGCTTTTTTTGGAAACGGCCAACGAGGTCGGACTCATGGCCAAAAGCTCCAGGCACCACTGCTCCGTTTCGGGCAGCAGTTGCTCGTGCGGTACTACCTTGTTGATCCAGCCCATCTTTTCAGCCTGCTCCGCCGTATAGGTGCGGCATAGGAAAATGATTTCCTTGGCGCGTTTCTCTCCAACCAGCATGGGCATAACCTGAGTGGCTCCCATCACCGGTATGGATCCGACCCGGGGGCCCGCCTGCCCGAATTTGGCCTTTTCAGAGGCGATGCTGAGGTCGCAGGCTACGTGCAGTTCATTCCCGCCTCCGATGCAATAGCCGTTGACCGCCGCGATGACGGGTTTGGAAAGGCGGCGCACGGTTTCGATCATACTTCTGAAAACCACCAGAAAGCGCCTGCGCTGGTTAATCGATGAATTTCCTAACCCGCCCAGTTCACCCAGATCGCCTCAGGCGCACCAGGCTTTCCCGGCGCCCGTGATCACCACAACTCCTATGTCCGCGTCTGCTTCGGCTGCGTCCAGGCAGCCGATCAATCTTTGCATGAATTCCACGGTGATGGCGTTATAGGCGTCCGGACGGTTCAACGTAATCCATGCCACACCCTCTTTGCGTTCACATAAAACCGAATCACTCATCTGATTGTGCCTCCTTTGGTTGCGCTATGGATTTGCAGTGCCCTGGTCACGATTCCAGGAGGGCGTTGACCAACCGATCGTTAGATAATACCTGTGGAGCACCGTTTTCCTCTGTTTCCGATCCGATGTCTGGGCCCGGTCGGCCGGTCACTTGTCCCGAGCGGCGCGAATGCGGCCCTCGGACTCCTTCTCAAGTGGTTCTTCGTCCGGTTGGGGCGCCCCCAGCCCATTCAAGAATAGATCGGACCAGAGATCGGCGATGATGTCCGGGGAGCGAGGACCTCCGGGATCGTACCATCGTATCAGCCAGTTGATCATTCCGAGGAGAGCAAAGCCGGCGAGTTTCTCATCGACCTCTCTGAAAGCGCCGGTCTGCTTACCGGCTCTGATAATGCCACGCAGCAGGGATTCGTATCGGTCCCTTAGTTTGACCGCTTCATTCCAAAAGGAAGACGCGTTTGCGGGAGTCAGATCGTGAAGGGTGACCGCGAACAGATCCGGATGCTCGCAGGTCAGGCGCACATGGGATCGAATCAATTCCCGCAGCTTTTCTTCGGGGGGGAGGGTCGAGAACGCGGCCTTTTCCCCGGCATCGATGAGCAGTTTCATGGCGGCGCGGGCTATATCCAGGAGGAGCTCGTCTTTGGAGGAGATGTAATAGTAGATCGAGCCTTTCTTGATACCCAAATCGGAAGCGATGTCCTGCATGGACGTTCCGCGGAATCCCTTCCAATGAAAGAGCCTGGCGGAAACATCGAGCAGTTGCCGGCGAGTCACGTTACGGCTTTTCGAGGCTTCAGTTTTCATTGAACCTACCATACGATTGGTAGAATTCAGTCTGCCTCATGCGGGAAAGAATGTCAACCGTCGCGTTTGGACAGGTGGAACTCTGAAAGGGGTAGAAAGAAATTGGAACTACGCAAACGAACGCCGGCTGGTACCGGTCTGTAAATGGTCTTGGCTGCGCTTTTTTTCATTGAATTCTTGTTTCCTATCGATAGGTACAGATTAAGTTGCTTTGCTTTTTTATAGTTTTCATCTTTTTGCAGAGAACAGGTGTCGGGCAGACATTTCCTAGAAGGCATAGTATATTTCTTACAACAGCTAGTATATTCCCTAGCTTGATTCGATGTCTCTTCGTATTAATATGGATTTCGTATGCTAGTACAAAAGATTACGAATGGGTTCAACAAGTTCTGTTTCAAAAAGCAAGAAACAGTTTCTTAAAATTCCTTTTTCATTGACGAATTATGGGGGGAACAAGTAAAATATACTATAAGCACTTAGTGGGTACTAAGGAGTACTAGGAGGCAGATAAAGCCGATCCCGTCGTGAGGCGGGTGCGGAAAGCCACGGATCTCAATAGAGACGGCCGGGTTGCCTGGAGGGAGAGGTAGGCCGGCTTTTTCCCGCCGGGGCCTCGGCGCGTTCACTTACGTTTCAAAACCAAGGAGGGCGGAATGAAGCGCGTGGTTGTTTTGGCGTTTCTTGCTTTACTGGCGATGAGCCTGCCGGCTCACGCCGTCACCTTTCAACTGGACAGCCTCACAGTAGGCTCGTCGGACCCCGGGTTGGTTCTCGGGGGAGGGCTGAACTACAGGGCCCCGGTGAACTTCAACCTCGACTGCCCCGAATGTGGGTATGACTCCGTGCACTTCGACGACCTGTTCTATCTCTATAACACCGAGAGCGCGTTAAATCTGGAAGATGACTTTGCGTGGATACCTCTGACCCTGACATTCAATTTCTCATTACCTTCGTCGGCCGGCCAGATTGTCTCGGGGGAATCAGTGGGATACTTTTCACTGAATCCGTTCGGCCGGCGGTGGGCAGTGGATCTCGACAATCCCACCCTGTTCTCCTTTACGGACGGAGCGTTCAATTATGAGCTGCTGGCAGTGATCAGCCCCGGTGAGGCCAACTTTGGTTGGACTGAGACGGGCTACTTCGACGTGACCTTCAAGCTGAAAGAGTGCGAGGCCGTGCCGATCCCCGGCGCGCTATGGCTCCTCGGGTCCGGTTTGGCGGCATTGGTCGGATTCCGAAGGAAAAAGTCTCAATAGTAAACCTAACCGACACGCCTCAAAAAGGCAGGACCCTCGGGTCCTGCCCCTTTTTCAGAATGACGAAGAAGCCTTGGTCCAAGGATCGTTCGTGTGTTCCAAAGTAAGATCACGAAAACAGGCCAAAACGGCGTATTTTCTGCGGGTAAACCGTTTTGTATTGCGTTTTTTGTTGACGACCGGCGAAGTAGCGAATAGAATATTTTTTAGATGTTTGAAAATTTGAGGGTCCAGATAAAGCCTTCCCCGTCGTGAGGCGGGTGCGGAAAGCCACGGATCTCAAGGGAGATGGCCGGGTTGCCTGAGTGGGGGTAACGCGGTTTTTTTATGCCTGTTACAAGGGAGAGCGAAGAGTGAAAAGGAGGCTCGTATTACTGACGTTTCTTTGTGTCTTTCTAGTGCCGGCGCTGGTATATGCCAACGCCATTCCGTGGCCGGACTGGAAGGACAGCGATCTTACCCTCTGGGCGATCTGGAACAACAAGGTGGGAAATCCCAGCAACTGGGGTACGAACCCGGAGGATTCGCTGATTAAACCGAACATGTCCTGGTGGGCGAATGGGCCGGGTTTCAAGATCGAGGCGGCCAACTACGATAACTTAAATCCTCTCAAGATCGGTTGGGTGTTGCTTGCGATTTCGGTGCCGCTGCCATCACCCACTCTGTATGCTGTGAGTAGCTTCGACAACGATGTGGGTGAATTGCTGGATTACGGATTTTCGGACGAATATGGGAAGTTTTATTACATTTGGAGTTTTGAGCTGGAGCCGAATCCGTGCTTTGAAAAGATATTTATTGACTTCGTCTCCAATCAACCGGTAGGGATGACGAATTGCGCCACCGGGGACTGCCTGCCGGAGTATGTCGTAGCTCTGGCCACCAAGTGCGTGGTTCCCATTCCAGGAGCCGTTTGGCTGCTGGGCGCGGGGCTGGTGGGACTGGTGGGATTCCGCAAGAGGTTCAGAATGTGAGTTTTCACAAAGAGCTTAAGGTGGAAGGCAGGGCCATCGTGGTCCTGCCTTTTTTTGTGCGCATCTTCGGTTTACTAACGAGCGCCGGAAAGGCTGCCCGGACTCTTTCGCAGTCCATCATCAAGGATGAAGCCCTCGATATCCGCCCCTATGTCCAGTGCGTCAAGGTAGGGTTGGACATTTTGTCCCGCGGGTCAATGAGCCCGGATTCGATTCATCTCCGGAGTCTCTCGGCCTCAACGCTCCGTTTGGGCTAGGCGTAGCTGCCGAGCCAGCTTGCGGGTTTACGGTTTTTTTTATCTTCAATAAAATCCGCTTGGCCTTTGCCGGAAACCACCATCCTCGTGTTTAGTCAGCAGGGGTATAGGATAACCTCTTCAACGCTGTTGGAGCTTTTCTTATTTTAGCAGAATAAGTTGTAAGCAGAAATGTCCTAAAAACGTTCATACATTTTTGATATCCTCTAATAAGTGAATTGCGTGGATCAAAATCTCATGTTTTTACTCTGAAAGATTGCAAATAGTTTCGATAGGTTCGGTTTTCTTGAGAAGGAAATGATTTTGTAATACATTTTTTCTTTGACGATTTGCGGGGGGTGCGAGTACAATACAACTATATGTAGTGACTACCCGCCGACTTCTTGAGAGAGGTGGGGACCAGAAAAAGCCGACCCCGTTGCGAGACGGGGGCGGAAAGCCACGGATCTCAAACGAGATAGCCGAGCTGCCTGGTAGGAGGCAGTTCGGCTTTTTTGTTCGTTCAGCATAAGGAGGGCGAAATGAAGCGAATGTGTGTTTTGGTGTTTTTGGGTTTATTGTTGCTGAGCCTGCCGGCTCAGGCGGTCACGTTTCAACTGGATAGCCTCACCGTGGGCTCGTCGGACCCCGGATTGGTTCTTGGGGGAGGATTGACCTCGTCCCCGGTAACCTTCGATCTCTACTGCCCCGACTGTGATGAGTATGACTCTGTATACTTCGACAACCTGTTCTATCTGTACAACACCGAGAGCGCATTGAACCTCGATGATTACGCCACGATACCTCTCACCCTGACGTTCAATTTCTCAGTGCCTTCGGCCGGCGGTCAGGCCGTCTCCGGAGAGTCCTACGGATACTTCTCATGGAATTCGTTCAGCAAGCGATGGGCGGTGGATCTCGACAATCCCACCCTGTTCTCCTTCACCGACGGAGCGTTCAATTATGAGCTGCTGGCCTTCATCAGCCCGGACGAGGCTAACTTTGGCTGGGAGGAGACGGGCTACTTCGACGTGACCTTCAAGCTGAAAGAGTGCGAGGCCGTACCTATCCCCGGAGCGCTGTGGCTTCTCGGTTCCGGTCTGCTGGGCTTGGTGGGATTCCGCAAGAAAAGATCCAAAAAGTAGGTTTTACTAATGTGCCTTTATAACGAAGGCAGGACCCAACGAGGGGTCCTGCCTTCGTTCTTTTCCGGTTGCCGCTGCATCGTATCCATCTTCATTAAGGGAAACCACATCCCGTCTCCCGGTGGCCTCGACATCGGTCCACATCTGTTCGCCGGCGATAGGCTGAAGAGCGGATGACGATCAACAGCAAATAGTTTCCATGCTTCCATCGAAACCGGCATTTACCCTAGTGTACCGGGCAGCTGTCTATATCTAGATGTAAGTGCTACCGATCATCGCTGTTCGATGGCTGTGACTGAGCCTTGGACGATACGAGGGAAGTGAACGTTACATGGAAACGTTGATGTCTTTGATCGACGGGCTGTCCGGATACGGAGAAAAGCCGGCCGTTTTGACCGTGCAAAAAGGGGGCATGGAAATGCGGACGTACCGGACACTCGGGGAATCCAGTCGAACGCTGGCCCAGGGCTTGATAGACGACGGCCTTTCGGTGGGGGATACGGTGGCGATTCTGGCCGGCGCCGGGGCTCATTGGATCCTGGCGTGTCTGGCCGTCGTCCGAGCCGGCGGAGTGGTGGTTCCTTTGGATACGCAACTGGATGATGATGTGCTCTCCGGAATACTAAAGGATTGCGGCGCCCGTTGGATATTCGCCGACGCCGGCGGTATGGAACGGTTGAAAAGAATAAACGCCGAGAACGAAAAAACGATTCTGCTCGACGGCGACCTTGAAGACCAGCGAATTTGGCGCCGGACGGCGCTGGACGACGGGGGAGATCTCCCTTCCGCCCGTGCTTCGGATCGGGCCATCCTTTTTTACACCTCGGGCACCACCGGCCCGCCCAAGGGGGTGCCCCTGACCCACAAGAATATTACCTTCCAACTGGACACTCTAGTCAAAACCGGTCTGATCGGCAAGGCCGACCGTATGCTCCTGCCGCTCCCTTTGCACCATGCTTACCCATTGGTCATCGGAGTGCTGGGTCCGTTGGCTTCCGGAGTTCCGGTCATTTTCCCCAGGTCCTTGACAGGGCCGGAAATTCTTCGAGCTGTAAGGGAAGGGGAAGCGACCATCCTCATCGGCGTTCCGCGTCTGTATCAGGCAATGTATGGAGGAATCGAGTCCATGATCCGATCCCGAAGCAACGTAGCGGGAAATCTCTTCAACTCCCTGGTGGGCTTATCCGGGAGGCTACGAGAACGGGCCGGTCTATCCGCCGGAAAATGGCTCTTCAAGCCTCTTCACAAGAGGATCGGACCTAAGCTTTCCATACTGGCCTCCGGGGGCTCCGCTCTGGATCCGTTGCTGGCGCGCAAATTGGAGGGTCTGGGCTGGCAGGTTTCCGTGGGTTACGGACTGACCGAAACGGCTCCCCTATTGACCCTGGACCCGCCCGGCAAGATCAGGATCGGGAGCGTCGGCCGGCCCATATCCGGGGTAGAGATCCGAATCGATTCTTCCGCCGGCGGGAAAGCCTTGCAACAACGCGGCACTGAAACGAAACCAACCGGAGAAATTCAGGCCAGGGGTCCCAACATTTTTTCCGGATATCACAACATGCCCGAAAGAACCAAAGAAAGTTTTACCGACGATGCCTGGTTCCGGACCGGGGACCTCGGCTATTTTGATGATGATGGGTACCTTTTCATTACCGGACGCCTTTCCGCTCTCATCGTCACTCCGGGGGGAGAAAATATCCAGCCCAAGGAGGTGGAAACATCCTACGGCCGAAGTCCAATGATTCGGGAGATCGGGATTTTTCAAGAAGACGGAAAACTCACGGCGGTTGTCATACCGGAGGTGTCCGAAATCCGCAAGCGCGGCCTTGAGGATATTCCCCAAGCGGTGAAGCGGGCGATTGAAGCCGAATCGAAGCGGATACCTTCCTATCAGCGGATTTCGGATTTTGTGATTTCGCGTGAGCCGCTGGAGCGAACACGACTCGGGAAAGTCAAGCGGCATTTGCTACACGAACGCTACGATCGGGCAAAAGATCGGGCAAATTCCGGAGGGCGGGACATCCACGGACCCATATCATTCGAGGATATGTCCACCGAAGACCGTGAGCTTTTGAACAATCGGGCGGCCACAAACGTCTGGAACCTGTTGGCTCGCCGGTATCACGATCAGCCTCTTTCACCGGACGCAAGCCCTCTTCTCGACCTGGGCATCGATTCCATGGGCTGGTTGAATCTGACGCTGGAAATTGCACAACGCACCGGTGTGGAACTCGACGATAGAGCGATCGGCGAAATCGACGTCGTGCGAGATCTGCTGCGAAAAGTGTCGGAAGCTTCCGGTTCAGTCGACACCCGCAGGCCGGAAGTGTCATTCTTTGAGTATCCGGAGCGCTTTCTGAGCCGACAGGGAGAACGATGGCTCGAGCCGTTGGGGCCTCGTATGACGATGGTCGTCCGAATTCTTTTCTTATTCAACCGATTTCTTATAAAAAACGCCTTTGGCTTGAACACAATAGGGAGAGAGCACCTGCCGCTGAGAGGACCTTTTGTTATGGCCCCTAACCATATCAGCTATCTCGATCCGTTCGCCCTTGCGGCGGCCCTTGAATTCCAGATCCTGCGGCAAACCTACTGGGGCGGCTGGACGGGTGCGGCTTTCGCCAACTGGTTCAACCGTTTTATCAGCCGGCTGGGACAAGTGGTCCCCATCGATCCGGAAAAGGCTGCGCTTTCCAGCCTTGCATTCGGAGCTGAAGTCCTGAAGCGGGAAAGAAGCTTGGTTTGGTTTCCCGAAGGTCAGCGATCCCATACAGGTGAACTGCAGGCCTTCAAGTCCGGCATCGGCTTTATCCTGAATCACTTTCCAGTAAAAGTGGTTCCGGTGTTGATACAAGGCGCCGATCAGGCGCTGCCGCCGGGAAGGTTTCTGAAACGGTTTCATCCGATCACCGTAGTATTCGGCAAACCGATTGACCCGAGAGAACTGGAGCGGCGGGGAAAAGGCGAAAGACCCGAGGACCGCATTGCACAGGGATTAGAGGAACGGATAGCGGAAATGAAGCGTGGATACGAGGGCAAAAAAGGATTCGATTTTGGGATGGGTACCATATGATTGGCCCGATGCCGCCCCTCAAGTCGGAAAGTGTTCCAAAGGTTTTAGCTTCATCGTCTGATATTGCCGGATGATCAAGAAGTATCCACGCGTTCAAACAGCTAGACCTACCGGCTGCGGAGTATTTCTCAAATGGCAAGCAGGGGACTATCTTGCCGTGGAAAACTAGGATGGATTCCGGGAGTCTTCCTTCCTCTGCCATCTTTTTTTGTACTGCATTTTTTACTTGACGACTTGAATGGATTCCGATACACTACAAGGTAACTATTTGACAACTTGAATAGCCAGATAAAGCCAATCCCGTTGTGAGTCGGGTGCGGAAAGCCACGGATCTCAAGAGAGACAGCCGGGTTGCCTGGAGGGAGGCAACTCGGCTTTTTTTATGCAGCAAAACTAAGGAGGACGAACAATGAAGAGAAGGGTTCTATTAGTCGCGTTTCTCTGCGTCTTTTTGGTGCCGGGGTTGGTATACGCAAACTCAGCGCCCGGATGGTTTCCGGACTGGGCGGATGACTACAACACTCTGTGGGCGTATTGGCATTGGAACGGCGCTGCCACACCTTACATGTCACCCACGGATTGGGGAACCAACCCAGGGCCGCTCAACCAACCTTTACTCACCACTGACTACCAGGGCCATGATCTCGCCATCCTTGCGAACAACTATGACCACATGAACCCATACAAGGAGGGGTGGGTAAAGTTTGGGTCCACCTACAACGTTGCGTACGACGTGTCCGTGTCCACTCCCGGTGGATTTGAGGTGACGAATCTAGAGGTTACGGATCAATATGAAGTGTGGATCGGCGGATATAAATACTACTTCACCGAGTGGTCGTTCAAGATCGAGCCGAACCCTTGTTGGGAAAACGTGTATTTTGATTTTAACGTTACGGGGGACGATCTTGTCGGCGTCAATTGTCCCTTGCCGCTGAAAACCTACGCAGCCATAGCCACCCAGTGCGTGGTCCCCATTCCTGGAGCCGTCTGGCTGTTCGGCGCGGGCCTTCTGGGCCTGGTTGGATTTCGAAAGAAGATCAAAAAGTAAGCTTTCAAGAAGCACTGTATGGGGAAGGCAGGACCCGGAACGGCCCTGCCTTTTCTATTCCGAGCAAACGGGAGAGCATCGCACGCGCACCTGCCCGGCGGGCTGGGACCGCAGGCAAGCCGTTACGCCGCGTGCGGCCGTTCATGGGCTACTATGCAGGCTCCTTCCCGGAGAATGGGTATGCAACAGAAGTCCTCGATGGCCGGGAGCAGTTCGTGCTCGTAAACCGCGTTCCAGCCCGCCGCCAAAAAGACCGGCCCGACGATCTCCTCGTGATACCATCGGATATGGCTCGTAACGAAATAGCGATTGGCGCTGTCCAACAGGCTCAAAGGGAACCTCTTGAGATAGTAGAGTACACTCGAGGCGAACACCACGTCGAACGATTCCGTCAGGTTCCCGACGCCGCCGTGAACCACTCGAACTCGTTGACCCAGGCGCCGGGCAAGCGTTGCGGCGAAGTGAGCGTTGGGCTCGTACACGCAGATATCCTTCCCCGGGAAAGCCTCCACCAACCGATGGGTAAAGGCGCCCACGCATCCTCCGATCTCGACCAGGGTATTCCACTCCAATTGTTGGAGCGCGGCCAGTTCCAGCCGGTGGCGTTCTTGCTCGAAAACTGAATTCCCAATGTCCCACGGGTCGTCGTCCATAATGTCCGGTGTGTTCGTGGACAGCCACTGGTGCGAGAACCGGAGCGCCGTCTCTCCGCTCAGGCAGCGGTATTGCCGGACCGATCGAAAGTCCTGGGTAACTAACCTTTTTTCCCGAAGTCGCAGGGCATAGTGCTGATTGGCGATTCCGAAAAGTCGGTTTATCTGATTTCTATCCAATATGTGAATGGCGTCCCCGACTCCTGAGACCGCTTCCGCCCATACGGACGTCGCGTGTCTCGCCGCGGAGAAACTCACCATCCGTCGAAAGAAGGAAACGTCTTCGAGGTCCGGAACGTACACCTTGTCGCAGGATTTCAGGAAAGGCCGGATCAGGCCGGAGAGTTCCCCCCAATCGTACTGTTTCGTCGGAAGAAAGGGGAGGTTCAGGCTTTTCAGGGGTTCCACTCCCAATTCCACACAGGATGTACGCCACGCACCTGCAGCCTGTTCGTAAGATTGACCGGCCAACGGATCGGGACACACGAGAAGGGCCTTCCACTGTTCATCATTCTTGCCGAGTACCGCATTTCCGAAAAGGGCGATTTCGTCTCCGGGAAAACAACAAACGATCAGGTTGGCCATGGCGTATTCTCCAGGAACAACGTGTGTTGTGGCTGAAAAGCCCTCAAAAAGGCTGAAATGCCCGCTTCATTTGCGCATGCGTCCGGCCGAGGCATTTCGTCGACTTTTCCAGAAGCATCATCCCTTTTGACATCTTCGCTCCCTTGATGCAAGATTGAATTTGCCGCCGGCGCCTCGGCGTACCGACGGCGCCGTTCACGGAACCGGTTCTTTTTCATGAACGGTGCGCTGAAATCACCAGGAACGTGTGACACGCCCATCTGTGGACCGCGGAGAACGCAGCATGGTGGAATCCATGGAGTTGGAAGCCAGGATACGGCAAATCGGAGAACGGATGTTCTCCTACATGGAAGAGAAGAAACCGTCACTCTGGTCACCGGGATGGTGGAAGTCCAGATTGCTCGAACAGTGCTTCCGGAACGACGAGTTCAAAACGCAGGTCTTGCGTTTCATAGACGTATATCCGGTTCTGCGGGGGGCTGAAAGCACGACCCGGCATCTTCAGGAATATTTGGGAGAAGCCCATCTGACGTCTCTGGTAAAGGGATTGTCGCTATTGGACCGCTATGGGGCGGACGCCCTTCCTGCGAAGATGATCCATTCCGCCACCGAGCGGCTGGCTCGATACTTCATCTGCGGGTCCAACGTAACCAAGGCCCTGGGAACCATTCGAGCTCTTCAGCGGCGAGGGCTGCTGTTTACGGTGGATTTTCTCGGCGAGGAGGTCATCAGTGAAGTCGAGGCGGACCGATACATGCACGATTATCTGAACCTTCTCGAGAAGCTTTCTTCGTCACTCGAGGACGGTTCCGACATCAGCATATCCCTTAAGCTGTCGTCCTTGTTTTCCCAGTTCGATCCGGTCAACCCGCAAGGGACCGCCGAAAGGGTCAAGAATCGGCTTCGAAAAATCTTTTCCATGGCGCAGTCCTGCCATGCCACTGTGACCCTGGACGCGGAAACATACGAATCGCTCGGAATCACCGCCGATATTCTGACCGAATTGCTCGACGAAAATCGATTCGAACATTTCAACGCAGGCATAGCGATACAGGCTTACCTCAGGGATTCCGAGCAGCGGATCCGTTCCCTGATCCAATGGGCGGAGAGCCGCCGTCACCCGCTCATCATCCGGTTGGTCAAAGGCGCTTACTGGGACTATGAGGTCATCAAAGCCAAGCGTCTCGGGTGGCCGGCGCCGGTGTTTGCCCGAAAGCGGGAGACGGATGCGAATTTCGAGAGACTGTCGAGGCTCCTCCTCAAGCACAACGAGTACATCGTACCGGCGATTGCGAGCCACAACGTACGAAGCCTATCCAACGCACTGGCGGCGGCGGAGGCCCTGGACGCGCAACATTTCGAATTTCAACTGCTCTACGGCATGGGTGAACCGCTTACTGATCCTCTGCTAAAGATGGGAGTTCCCACCCGCCTTTACATTCCCTACGGCGAACTCATACCGGGAATGGGGTATTTGGTGAGGAGAATCCTGGAGAACAGCGCCAATGAGTCTTTCCTCAGGGCCCTTGAGACCAGTAGTATCGAAAAATCTTCCCTCGAGGGTCTTCTAAAACCCCCACAACACCTCTCTTCCGAACGTCCGTCGAAGATAGCCTTCGCGAGGCCGGAAACCGACACCTCCCGCAGGCCCTTTGTGAACGAGCCGGTACTGGATTTTTCCGTGGAAGAGAACCGCGATCTCGTTTCCCGAGCGCTTGAAGACGTGAAAGACTCCCTGGGAAAGGATCACCCTCTTATAATCGATGGAAAAGAGGTCCGGGCTCGTAATTGTTTCGAATCCATCAATCCGTCCGATCGATCAGAAGTGATCGGCTTCGTATCCAAGGCGGAACCCGCTCACGCCGACCTCGCCGTGGATGCCGCGCATCGGGCGTTCTTGAGCTGGAGGGGGGTGCGGCCGGAGGAACGGGCCCGAGTTCTGTTCGAGACAGCGGAGCGCATGCGGCGCGAGAAAGCGTTTCTCATCGCCCTAATGATGAAAGAATCGGGGAAGATCAGACGAGAGGCGGACGCCGATGTGTGTGAGGCCGTTGATTTTCTCGAATACTACGGAAGGGATGCGATCCGGCTCGGAAAGACAATCGAGACGCAACAGATTCCGGGCGAAATCAACGAGGTGGAAATGATACCCCGGGGCGTGGCGGTGGTTATTTCCCCGTGGAATTTCCCGCTTTCCATTGCCACAGGCATGACGAGCGCCGCCATTGTCGCCGGTAACACCGTGGTTCTCAAGCCCTCGAGCCAGACGCCCGTCATGGCATTCGTTTTAAGCCGGTTTTTTCGGGAAAGCGGCTTGCCCGACGGCGTCCTGAATATACTGCCGGGAACGGGCGAGGAACTCGGTGACGCGTTGTTGAAGCACCCGGAAGTGGCGCTCGTGGTGTTCACCGGGTCCAAAGAAGTTGGGCTGGGGCTGATTCGAAAAGGCTCACACGTGTATCCTGGTCAGCGAATCATAAGGAAAGTCATCGCCGAGCTGGGAGGCAAAAACGCCATCATTTTGGACGAAAGCGGAGACCCGGATCAAGCCGTCATCGGCATCACCCAGTCCGCCTTCGGTTA
>JACQYL010000040.1:7117-8886 GCA_016208165.1 Deltaproteobacteria bacterium | reverse complement strand
GCCTCCTTCTTGTTAGTGTAATGATATCAATTGGTTGTCACCTTTTTAATATCATACATTGCAGGAAGTTTCCACCCTAATTTGCGCGATTTTCTTTTCATAATAATAAGTTAGCTTCATGGTCAGACACTAGGTAATTCTTACTAACCATGCACCAACCAGTATCACAAAGGGCCAAAGTCCAGAACGCGGACAACAAGTTGTCCGCGCCACCCCACCCGAGATACCTCCATAGGACACAATTATAGACGATTTCCAAAAGGTCTCTCCTCATACCCCATGAACGGATACTCCTCTGTTATGTCCCTGGGGACCCCTTTTTCTTGTTCGTGCCTTTCATTTTGTCAAAAGCGCGGCGGGCCAGTTCCTCGGAGTACTTGTCCCAGGGGTGGGTCCCTCCGTCGTCTTCCCAGAGATCCACCGTGAAATGGCACCGGTCCGTGCCGCGGGGAATGATCTTGTCCACCACCGGGTGAAATTTCCGACCCGTGAACTCTTCGCACGCCCGCAGCATGCCTTCCACGAAATAACGCTGCACCCGGCAGTCAAAGGCCGTGTATCGGTCCTGGTGGGGACACCACAGAATATCGAACTCGCACCGCTTTTCGCTGGTAATCCAAGGGTTCTCCAGCGACGCATATAAAATGGTGTTGATGCCGGTCACAATGAACGAAGTCAGCTCGACATCCGGCACATCTTCCGGGAACTCGGAATCGTCAAGCAGTTGCCGGCAGGCTTCGTAACCGGCTTTACTGATGGCCCGTCGCACCACGGTCTGCCCTTTTTCACCGAATTCCTCTTCCACGGCCTTGAGAATGTTCAAAACCCCGGTGGCCTGCATGGTCCCCCACACAAAAAGAACGGCCGGGTCGAAATCGTCCCGGTCCCGTAACGCCCCGCGCAGGCTATCCACCGCTTCCTTGTAGGGCATCCCTAGTTTTACGCCTGAATAGGTTTTTTCAGGACGTGGTCCCTTGGACCAGATTCCTTCCCTGGTCGGGTATTGAGGTTTGGACATGTCATTCCCTCCGTTTGTTTTTGAGGACCGAACCCTGGCCGGGCGGTTTCAGACACCGGCATGGCCGCGGAAAAGTGAGCATTGGCCGTTCCTCGGACAAGGTAGCGCCATCAAAACCTGTCGTCAAAGCATTTGCGCCGCCTGTCATCGCCGGTGGCGACATGATGACCCGGTTACGATCGCCCCCAACCGCCGTCCAAGACCGGACGATGATCGGATGTAGCCTTCATGGTCTTCCGCCGTCTCCTATGTCCCATTTTGGCAAGGAAGATGGACTTGGCGGGCGATCCGGAGCTATACCGGATGTTGTGTACGTCTCCGTTTTTGATACACTGATTTGATGCACTTACCGGTTCCTCACTTCGACTTCGGCTGATCTGATTCCGGCGAATCCGGCGCTATGGTTGTGTTCACCGGTCACTGAAAGATCGAGCGGTTATACTTGAGCAAGGTGCTTTTCAACCATAATGCAAGCTATGGTTGAGTGCAAAAGTTCGACTCAATGGGCTTTAAAAATGAGTGTCTTATGCCGATCCGCATGACACAGGGCATACGAAAACGCTGATGAGGGAAAAATATGAAAACAGCAAAAGAGGAAGTAAGGTCCCTGATAGAAAGATTGCCGGACGATTGCACTCTCGAAGATATTCAGTACCACCTCTATGTTGTTGAAAAAATACGAAGAGGAACCCAAAGGGCGGAAACGGAAGGAACTCTGACCCAAGACGAAGTTGAAAGGAAGCTCAGCAAG
>JACQYL010000040.1:0-7053 GCA_016208165.1 Deltaproteobacteria bacterium | reverse complement strand
GACATCGAAGTAGAATGGTCTCCCGAAGCTTCGGAAGATTTGGAATCTATTGCAGAATATGTTGCAAAGGATTCGGAATTCTACGCGCGTGCAGAGTTACGAAGGGGTACGGGGTTGAATTGGTGCGTTTCTATTCTTCTGATCTGAGGACGCCTTACTTGTTCCTCGTCCACAAAAACCCATTGGAACACGCAGGAGCTTCGAGGAGCCGATTGACGGACCACCCTGGCCGGATTAGGTTGCTGCCGGGCATCTATCAGCCCGTTAAAAAGTCTGGTCGCTACAGGCTGGTGAAAAACGATGACATGCAAGGCGCGCAAATCCCGAGGAATGAGTCGTACACAGAGTACGTCGCAGTGACGAGGGATGAAACTCAACGCAGCAGATCGCGTTTTTCAACAGCCTGCCGTGCAACATCCTGTACCTGCCCATTCCACCCCAAACGTTCATAATCTTGCTGAGCGGCAGCCGGAAATCAAAACTTCAAATTGGAACAACCAGCAAACCGATTGTGAAAGAAACGGGAACAGGCTTTCGCTCCTCCCATTTTCAAATGCTCATCCATAAAGATGTTCGATCCAACGGATGGCCTCAATATCCGAAACCTTCCCGAGGCGCCGCCGGGTCGTGGACAGGTCGGCGTGCCGGCGCGAGAGGCATGAACAATCGAAACACGTGTTGACGGAAAAGAAACTTAATGTTAAAAGAAAATAGTTATTATTTAGGATTGGGAGGCTTCAAATGGCAGGCCATGAAAAACGATTTGAAATCATCATCCAAAAATTAAGGGATAATGGCCACAGGATAACACCTCAGCGGTTGGCTATCGTTAAAGTGCTTGCCAAAAGTGAAGGCCATCCCAGTGTTGAAAATATCCATGACGAGATAAAAAAAGACTTTCCGACAATGAGTCTTGCCACTGTATACAAAAATATTTTATTGCTTAAATCATTGGGTGAAATTCTCGAGCTGGGGTTCCCGGATGGAAGTAACCGATATGATGGAAACAAGCCCTATCCCCATCCACATGTCATCTGTATCAAGTGTAAGAAAATTGTCGATCCGGACCTGGATAGCTTGGATGAAATGAAAAAAGAGGTCGAATTAGAGACTCATTTTAAAATACTGAATCATAGGTTGGACTTTTTCGGTATCTGCAGCAATTGCATGGCGGAGAAAGTTTAATATAGTTTTTTTGCCATTAATTGATTATCGTTATCCCATAATATTTAATTCACTAATCAGAAGCACTGTATTCATAGCAGCATGGTGCATCGATTCAGACGACGAAAGGAGGCAACATTATGAATGAAGACAGCAAAAGCCCGGTAAAGGGCGGAGCGAAGAAACCCATTGCCGGCGGTGGCGCGTCGAACCGGGACTGGTGGCCGAACCAGTTGAACCTTAAGATTCTTCATCAGCACTCTCGCATGAGCAATCCCATGGGCGCGGCGTTCAACTACGCCGAGGAGTTCAAGAAACTCGACCTTAAGGCCGTGAAGAAAGACCTCTATGCGCTGATGACCGACTCGCAGGACTGGTGGCCGGCCGATTACGGTCACTACGGGGGGCTCTTCATCCGGATGGCGTGGCACAGCGCGGGCACCTACCGCATGGGCGACGGCCGCGGGGGCGCGGGGTCCGGCAATCAGCGCCTGGCGCCCCTCAACAGCTGGCCCGACAACGTGAACCTCGACAAGGCGCGCCGTCTGCTCTGGCCGATCAAGCAGAAATACGGCAGCAAGATCTCCTGGGCCGACCTGATGATCCTCGCCGGCAACTGCGCGCTCGAGTCGATGGGATTCAAGACCTTCGGCTTCGGCGGCGGGCGCGAGGACATCTGGGAACCTCAAGAGGACGTTTACTGGGGGGCTGAGAGCGAGTGGCTGGGTGACAAACGCTACTCCGGCGACCGGGATCTCGAGAATCCGCTCGCCGCCGTGCAGATGGGCCTGATCTACGTGAACCCGGAAGGACCCAATGGTAACCCGGATCCGGTCGCCTCCGGCCGTGACGTCCGAGAGACCTTCGCGCGCATGGCGATGAACGACGAAGAGACCGTCGCGCTCGTGGCCGGCGGGCACACCTTCGGCAAGTGCCATGGCGCGGGCGATGCAGCGCATGTCGGCCCTGAACCGGAAGCCGCCGACATCGAGGAGCAGGGTCTCGGCTGGAAGAGCAGCTTCGGCAGCGGTAAGGGCGGCGATACGATCGGCAGCGGCATCGAGGGCGCCTGGAAGCCGAACCCGACCGAATGGGACATGGGCTATCTGAACGTGCTGTTCAAATACGAGTGGGAGTTGGTCAAGAGCCCGGCCGGCGCGCATCAGTGGCTGGCCAAGGGCGTGGCCGAAAAGGACATGGTGGTTGACGCGCACGACCCGTCGAAGAAGCACCGGCCGATGATGACCACGGCGGACCTCTCCCTTCGCCAAGATCCGATCTACGAGCCGATCGCGCGGCGCTACCAGCAGAACCCGGAGGAGTTCGCGGACGCGTTTGCCCGGGCGTGGTTCAAGCTGACCCACCGCGACATGGGCCCCCGCTCGCGCTATCTCGGCCCGGAAGTCCCGTCGGAGGAACTGATCTGGCAAGACCCGGTGCCCGCGGTCGATCACGGGCTGATCGACGCTCGGGACATCGCGGACCTCAAGGGCAAGATCCTCGCCTCGGGCCTGTCCGTCTCCCAACTGGTTTCGACCGCCTGGGCGTCGGCGTCCACGTTCCGCGGCTCCGACAAGCGCGGCGGGGCGAACGGAGCGCGCATCCGTCTTGCGCCGCAAAAGGATTGGGAAGTCAACCAGCCGGCCCAACTGAAGACCGTGCTGCAGACCCTTGAGGGAATCCAAAAGAAATTCAACAGCGCGCAGTCCGGCGGCAAGAAGGTGTCGCTCGCCGACCTGATTGTGCTGGGCGGATGCGCCGGTGTCGAGCAAGCAGCGAAGAATGCCGGTCACAAGGTAACCGTTCCCTTCACGCCCGGACGCACGGATGCGTCGCAGGAGCAAACCGACACGGAGTCCTTCGCCGTACTCAAACCGGCTGCGGACGGGTTCCGTAACTATCTCAAAACCAAATACGCCGTATCGGCAGAGGAACTGCTGGTTGACCGGGCCCAACTGCTGACGCTGACCGCTCCTGAAATGACGGTTCTCCTTGGCGGCATGCGCGTCTTGAATACCAACTTCGGACAGTCCCGGCACGGCGTCTTCACCAAGCGGCCGGAGGCGCTCACCAATGACTTCTTCGTGAACCTGCTCGACATGGGCACGGTGTGGAAGGCAACCTCGAAAGACGAAGACGTGTTCGAGGGCCGTGATCGCGCGAGCGGTGAACTCAAGTGGACCGGCGCCCGCGTCGACCTCATCTTCGGTTCGAACTCCCAACTCCGGGCCTTGGCGGAAGTCTATGCCAGTGCGGACTCCCAGGAAAAGTTCCTGCGCGATTTTGTCGCGGTATGGAACAAGGTCATGAACCTTGACCGCTTCGACCTCGCATGATCGCAGTATGAATGTCTACGAGGGCTTCCGAAGCGTATTTTGAACCGAAAACCTGATGATCAGGAAACGATAGCCGCCGCGAATGGACGGATGTTCTGAACGCTCACGAAGGCTATCAGCAACACAGGAGGGCGGCGTTTCAATACAATCTGAAACGCCGCCCTTTTTTTAATGGCGAAAGGGGGACGTGGCGAAAGGGGGACGGGGTTGAGTTTGCGCGTTTCCTTGTTTCATCATCTATGATACAGAAACCTCGTGCCACGAAAAGCACGCATTGATGCGCCCCCGGGGCGTTACATCACATCATCCGCCGGGGGATCGAACGGCGCAACATCTTCCGTGAGGATGCCGACAGAAACCGGTTTGTCGATCGACTGGCGAAACTGCTGGTTGGGACCGCGACGTCCTGTTTAGCCTGGGCTTTTATCCCCAACTGAGGTGGCAAAGAAACTTGAGTTAAGCAGATCGGCGATCAGCAGGGCCGGCAGCAGAAGCAAACACATTGCTTTGGATAATGCATCGTGCGTCGAAGAATAGAAACGCACAAAATCAACCCCGTCCCCATACAATCCACAAAATCAACCCCGTCCCCATACAATCCATACAATCGTCTCCATGCCCAATCGTATGCATCGGATTATCGTTACTACCCACGTTTGTAGGGGCGGTTCGCGATCAGGCGTCGCCGCGCTATGCCATGACGCGACCGCCCCTACGGAAAACGCAAACCCCTCGGTCGTTTGGTCGGGGCATTAATTCTCGTTCCCAAGTTCAACTTGGGAACGAGAAGGAAACCGCATCCCCGTCCCGGCGTGAACACACGCAGACCTGATCCAGCTTACCGTTTGTTCAAATAGGCCAGGTAGGGAACAAGGGCCTCGTTCTTGTTACTCGAGGTTCCGTCATAGGTGATGGACACAATGGGAACGCCGGTTTTTTTCTCGATTTCCTCGGCCATGGCCTCGGTGACCAGAGAAGGGCAGCAGAACGCAGGACTGGTTTGAACAAACAAGGAAACATCCGGGTGGTGTTTCTTTATGTAGAATATCTTCAGCAGGTTGTCCATGGACTCGCCCGTATGCTCGATCCGGACGTTGTATTCGGAGAGGATCTTTTCCGGGCTTTCGCTGAAATCCGGCGCTGAATTCTCCAATGTTCGCTCGAAATACGTGAGATAGGTTTTTTCCATCCGTGTTACGGCGGACAGCAACGCCTTTGAAGTTAGAATCTCCAGATACCGGCCCTCGAAAAACCACTTTTTCAGATACGCCTTGGCGATCATCTGAACGTAAGCGCTATAGGGGGTTACGATCACTTCACCGTTGTGCCGTTCGATAAAGTGAATGAGATTCCGGTTCATGACGTCGTTGTCCCGCACGTATAAGTCACCGAAGATCGCCACCTTCGGCTTCCGGTCGTGCGATGTCTCGATGGCTTGAAAGCGGGAGATTACTTCGGCGATGGTCTCCTCTTTGGACCGATTTCCGAGGAAGGCGTCGGTCAGGAGGTCCACGCTTTCTTCGAGCACCCGGTCCGTTGTCCCCTTTTGCTTTTCATAGGGTCTGATTTTGCACCCGATCTTTCGGATAAAACCTCCGAACAGATAGGTAAAATACGTGTTTATGGGCAACCTCAGGGAAACGTCCATGAAGGACATGGTCCCCACGTACACCCCGGCCTTTTCCATCCCCTTTCCATAGGCCTGAAAGAGCCTCTTCAGGTGATGGGGAAAGAGCCCGATATTGCATGCGATCTTCGACGAGACCACCCATAGGAGGGTATTTTCAGGATCCAGATCATGGGTTTTCACATAATCGACGAATTCCTGGGCAATGATGTTGATGGGGATGCACTGCCCCGTGTTGTGACGCAAACTTTTCTGAATGCTGGTCTCGGATTCCTCCATCAGTCTCGCGTCGATTCCCTCCCGTTGGAGATTGGCCGCCATGAATTTCAGAGTGATATCGTCCCAATTCGGGATTATCAGCGTCTTGCCCGAAAGCTTCGTGTCTTTCACCGGAAAGAGTAACGGCGTGTACGCCGCGATCCTCTTTTGAGTCCTGATGGCATGGTGGTTTTCAAACGATCGAACGGCGGCCTCGATCCTCGTCTCATACCCTACGCTGGATTCGTGTTCATCCAGTTGGAGGATGAGGTACGGTTTTTCATGGACCTCCATGATCTTCTTGAAATAATCGATGGCAAAGGAATCAGGCGAACACCGGAAGGAGGTCACCATCACCGGATAGGCGTTTTCGGACCGGGCCGTCACCTGGGCTGCCGACAGGATCTCGGCGGCGTACCGCCAGTGTATTTCATCCAGCAGATGTCGGATCGGCGCCGTATCCTCTTCCGAATACGTCAGCATATCCTGAAAAAAGACCCTGATCCCCAGCGACGCAAAAAGCTCGGGAATGCCTTTATTCATGAATCGGGAAAGCGTGGTGTAGGGTCTGCCCAACAGCACCACGTGCAGACGGTTATGCTCCAGGGATGCTTTCCGGTAGCTCTCCTTCAATTTCAGTGAACAAGATCGACGGTAATCGCAGGCCGCGTCATACGCCTTCGAAACCTCGAGGAATCCGATAGACGACTTCGTTATGGCTTTTAGCATCGAGTGGAGTTCGATTTTGGCGTGCAGCGCACCGTGAACGGAGTGGACGAGCGGAGTGAGGATTCTTGCCCCTTCCCTGCCCTCACTTGAAGCCGATAAAAGGGAGGGTGAAAATTGGGTGTAATAACAGTATTGCCGCCTTACCCCCTTTGCCGGCGCCTTTTTCTCCAGATAGAAGGGCAAGAAAATGACATCCGATCGGTTCTTCAGGTAGTCGATGTGCCCGTGGAGCGCCGCCATGGGCGCGCAGAATTCAGCGTTCGCCAGGTGTTTCCCTTCCTTCAGGGCTTCGCTGTAGTCTTCACTGGTGACCGTCCGGATGGAAAGCTCGTTAAAGAACTTCTTCCAGAAGGAAAGGTCCTCGTAGAGATGGAGCGCCGCGGGAAGGCCGATGGTGATGTCCCCGGAATACGCCGGAAGACTTTCCAAGGAGAACACCTTTTCCCTCTCCCTGAGCAGGTCGAATCCGGAAAGGTTCCTGTTCACGTAGTGCTTTGTGTCATATTCCCGGCCGCACAGGAATCCGTAAGCGACCTTTTCACCTCCCACATCGGCTACCGTTATCTTGCAATGATTCGTACACAGCTCGCATACCTCGGACGTCACGTCGATCGTTTTTTTGTGAAGGCCAATGCCCCGGAATCCGGTTTGCCCGATGCTCTGATCCAAAAAGATGAGGGCGGCCCCCATAAGCGCTAACTTAAGAACTGTTTACTATGTTACTTTGCTTTTGCAGTTGCACTTGCTGTAGCAGTCGTTTTCTGGGCGATTCTCTTAAATAAATCGATATCTTGCTCAAGCCGGTGATGGATTCACCCAAGCTTAGTTTTGGGTTCACGGCTTGCGTTAGGAGGTATAGCATAAACACGGTCTCTCTCCAAAGAGATCGATTCCTGTGGCGTTTCTTGGAGTGGGTATCCCCAGGGGAAAAAAGACTCG
>JACQYL010000039.1:17102-24495 GCA_016208165.1 Deltaproteobacteria bacterium | reverse complement strand
ACTCAGCGAAAGGGAATGCGGGTCTCCGGAGGGGCTGGGGAGAAACGCCCCTAGAAGGCCGCGCTTCGGTCCCGCGTTTGTCCGTTGATCGACGCGGGCGTTGCAGCCCGCGCCCTCACACACTATAAGGAGACAGATGCATGAAGGTAGCCTTTACAACCTCGGGAAACGATCTCAACGCCCCCTTGGTGAGCCAGTTCGGTCGGGCTCCCAAGTTTCTGGTCTACAATTTGGATGAAGACACGTTCGAGATACTGGATAACCAAAAGAACGTGAACGCGGCCAGAGGGGCTGGAATCGACGCGGCCAGCACCCTGACGCAGCGTGGAGTGAACGGTATCGTGACGGGGTATTGCGGACCCAATGCCTACCGCGTGCTGTCCGCGGCCGGAGTGAAAGTCTATTACACCTATGCAACCACCTTGGCCGGCGCCCTCAAGCACTATCGATCCGGAAAACTCAGTGAGGCCTGACCATTGGATTGTCGAGAAACAATCACACTTGACCCCGAAGCCCGATCGGGGAGTGAACCGCGCCTACGGGCACACGTATTTTACGGACCTTTGAGGCGATAAAGTCATGATTGGGTTCGGTCAGGCAGCGGTACGCCGATGCCTGGGAGCGATGGGACGCCGATTGGGCGGCCGCCTTGGCGGGATCGGTCACGGGCCCGAAAAGCGACAGGATCAGAACCGGAATCAGACAGAGGGTGTACCTGCGGCGGCGCTCGACCATCCTGGGCTCCGTGCTTCAGTGCGCTTGGTTGTTCTTCATGGCATCGGTCGGCGCTAAATTCCACAGACTGTCATGTGCGCCATCCTATTTGATTTCCGGAAAAAAAGAAAGGGACCAGCATTTAAGCTAACCTCTTGATATTCTTGGTGGGCCGTCGGGGTCTCGAACCCCAAACCTACTGATTAAGAGACGATGAACCTCAGCTTTCCAACTTCCTCATTTTGCTATAAGTATTTGGTTTTATAGAAATTAAGCGTTCTCAACTTTGTGCAGACTTGAGCACATTTTGACGATTTTACAAAAAAACCGCACACCAAACCGCACACCACAGAGCGAACGAAAACCTGGCTATGTTTGGGACGCATCGCAAGCTTTCGTTCCTAAGGAGTAGGGCGGACTCAGAAAAATCCAGCCTTAGCAGTTCCTTGTTTTTTTGGTGCGTGCGATGAACGGCAAGGTTCGAGCCCACGACCTCATGAATGCCATTCACATGACCGTCAAGACCCTTTCTTGTATAACCCATTAAAATAACAGCGTATTCGTAAGCTCCTGATCTTCAAAACCCTCTGTAGCATGGTGTGCATGGTGTGCATGCGGTCTAATAATATCAACCAGTTAGCATACGGTCCTATTCAAAAGGGGATAAAATGGGGAATAAAATTTGCGCATCCGAACCTGCGTAGATTGAGCAATGAGTCGCTATCGCCGGCTCGGTTTACTTCTTAATGTTGGGAGCTACTATTCATTCGCACGCCTGCGGCACCCAGTTTAGGGAGCTGACACCCCCCACCAACCTCCTTACTTTGCTGCATGTTGCCATTCTTAAAGCTTTTGAGAGATCGTATGGGTGCGCATTTTTCACCGGTTCTTGCCGATCTTGCTGATCAGCGACAATTAGAATTCCCGTCTGACGACAATTAGAATTCCCTAAATTTGGGAACACAGGCTATCCAAGAATTCCTGAAAAGGAGGCTTGGATGGTCACGGACAGTCAGGTGAGGAAATTGATGAAGCTGATACAAGAGGAAAAGAGTTTGGGGTTGGCGGCATCGAAGGCGGGGATGGATGAAAAGACGGCGAGAAAGTATGGGAACTTTGGGAGGTTGCCGAGCGAGATCGCCGTTGAGCACACGTGGCGAACCAGGGAGGACCCATTCGAGGATGTGTGGGAAGCCGTCGGGGAGAAACTTGTGTTCAATCCGGGTCTTCAAGCCAAGACCTTGTTCGACGATTTGCAGCGTGAATATCCCGGCCGTTTCAGCGACGGCCAGTTGCGAAGCTTGCAGCGTCGGGTGAAGGCATGGCGCGGCCTGGAAGGGCCGGGCAAGGAGGTCTTTTTTGAGCAAAGGCGCCGGCCTGGGGAGCTGTGTCAATCCGATTTCACGAGTATGAACCGATTGGGCGTGAAGATATCGGGGCAGCCGTTCGATCACTTGATCTACCATTTCGTGTTGCCGTATTCGAACTGGGAAGCCGGCACGATTTGTTATTCGGAGAGTTTCGAGAGTTTGAGCCAGGGGCTTCAAAACGCGCTGTGGGAGCTTGGCGGAGTGCCTCAAGCCCACCGAACCGACCGGATGTCGGCCGCGGTTCACAAAACGGACAACCCGGAAGAGTTCACCGATCGCTACAAGGCATTGCTGTCCCATTACAGGCTGGAAGGGAAAAAGATTCGGACGGGCAGGCCGAACGAAAACGGGGACGTGGAGCAACGGCATCACCGCTTCAAGACGGCGGTGGATCAGTCCCTGATGCTGCGCGGAAGCCGGGACTTCGAGAGTCGTGAGCAATATGGTAATTTTCTGCGCGCTCTTTGCCCAGCTCAACGCCGGGCGCCGGGCCCGTTTACAGGAAGAATTGAAAGTCTTGCGCGCCCTGCCTCGTCAAAGGCTTTGTGACTGCAAGCGCGTGATGGTCAAGGTGGGATCCGGCAGCACGATTCGTGTCAACCACAATACCTACACGGTGAACAGCCGTTCGATAGGAGAGACGGTAAAGGTCCGTGTTCATGCCGAGCGTCTCGATGTGTGGTACGCTCAGCGATGTGTCGAGACGATGCCCCGACTGCGCGGAGAGGGGAAACGGCGCATATGCTACCATCATATTATCGACTGGCTGTTGCGAAAGCCCGGAGCCTTTGCAGATTATCGGTACAGGGAAGACCTTTTTCCAACGCATCGTTTTCGGATGGCCTACGATGCGTTGAAACGGACCCGGCCGGCCACTGCGGACAAGGAATATCTCCGCATACTTCACCTGGCGGCTTACGAAGGTGAAACCGCAACGGACGAAGCTATTTTAGCGCTCTTTGACCAGGACCACGCGGTGACGGCGGAAGCCGTGAAAGAGATGCTTCATTCAGACAGCCAGACTTTGCCTGTAACAGACGTGTGCATAAGCGAGGTGGACCTCAGGGCCTACGACGGTCTTTTGGGAAAGGCGGAGGGAGCGTCATGGTGATGGCCGAGCTGAGAAGCGACATGACGCGGACCTTGAGAGAACTCCATCTGCCCACGGTGCGGGAGTGCTACGAGGAGCAAGCCGACCAGGCCAGGAAGGAGTCGCTGACGTACGAACAGTATCTTTATGAACTGGTCCAAAAAGAATGTGAAGTCCGCGGGCAAAAACGGACAGAGCGGTTTTTACGGGAATCGAAACTGCCCCTGGAAAAGAGCATGGACACCTTCGACATGAAGAGGTTGCCACCCAAGATAAGGCATCAAGTGAAGGTGCTGGCCGAGGGGGCCTTTACGGAGCAGGCGGAAAACGTCCTGGCCTTTGGAAATCCGGGCAGCGGGAAGACGCATCTCCCGTGCGCCGTAGGGCAGGAGTTGGTCCATCAGGGGCTGCGGGTTCTTTTTACCACCTGCAACCTGCTGGTACAAAACCTTCTGCTCGCCAAGCGGGATCTGACTTTGTCCCGCGCCTTGAAACGCTTCGAGAAATACCAGGCCCTGCTCATAGACGACATAGGGTACGTGCAGCAAAACAGGGAAGAGATGGAGGTCCTGTTCGCCCTTCTGGCGGACCGCTACGAGCGCGGCAGCATCATGATCACGAGCAACCTGCCCTTCTCGAAATGGGAGTCCATCTTCAAAGACCCGATGACCACGGCGGCGGCCATCGATCGCCTCGTGCATCACTGTGTTATCCTGGAACTCAACCTGCCGAGCTATCGTCTGGAACAGTCCCGGCAAGGGGAGAAACCTTGAACATGAGTCTATTCAACTCCCTCCGGAAACGAGGGACGGAGCGCTCCGTCCGGCTGCGGCGGCGCACCTCCGACGGGAGTTAGGGCGGCCCATTCTCGACGCGCCGCCGGTCCGACCGACGCGCTCTTTTGCGGCTTCGATCAACGCCGGTGGAACGCGGTCCGGGCTAACTTCGAACAAGATGTACAAAGGGGAAACCCGAAAAAGAAAACCACGGCACCGAGGGCCGGGAATTTTAATCTTATCTTCCTCCTCCGAAGACGACCCCGCAAAATATCCGGCTGTTGGATCTGCGGCAAATGGGTACTTCAGGTTCATGGCATCTACTTGTTTCCACTTTCAAGTGCATTTGCGATGTTCTTCTATCAAGAAACGGGCCAACCACACAAGCCATTGAAAGTAAAAACATATCTGAACCGGACTTGGTCTTCGACTGCTCAGAAATTGAGCACCCCTCCACAGTGCGGTTATCACTACCCACGCAGAGCAGGACCAAATGCCTTCTTCCAACCTATTCAAAATCGGGCGCAGCCTACGGCCATTGTGTCGGTATTCTTCGTGAATATTCCAGCCTGTTTCCGGTTTGTCCACAAAATAGACGATGCCCCGTAAGTCCAACAAGGCTTTTGTTTTCCCATCGGAGAAGCCGTCACCGTTCACGTTGACCAGCCAGAGCCTTGCCGCTCTTTTGTATTGCTTTTGGAGTTGGGACCGGACTTCCGAAAACTTGCCGGGAAAGAGTTTAAGCCCCTCGCGTAGTCCACCACCGTATTCCGACGTATCCAGTATGCTCATGCGCACATCCACCTTCTCCCGGGGAAATGGATACCTCTCCAAAAGACCAGCTATGACTCTGAAGGTGACCACTGGTGGTGTGGTGACAGGAATGTACTTGATAGGGGCTAAACCCAGGAAATGCTCTACATGCGCAATGACCTCCTTGGGGGCGTCGGCATTTACGAAAGCGCTCACATAGTCCTGAAGGTCACGTTCCGGCCACCCGAATCTTCGGGCGTCGGTTTCCCTAAAATGACACGCATGGATATGTTGGCTCTGCTGATTGAAATCGCAAAGAGCAGTACCAGGTTTTATCCCCCCTACACGAATCGACAGGCAGTCATACTGACCGTCTCCTGGATGGGTCTCATAGACTCGAAGTGCTTGTTTTTCATGGTGGCGACGAAGAATTTCGGCAACTATTCGCCAAGTTACGGCTGTAGTGAGCTGGAATCGATACTGGTTGGGCATTTATTTTCCTTTCGAAGCGGAGGGCTTGCCAAATCACGCCAGGAGAACAAGCTGTTTCATATTGTCTCTTCCGACGGATGAAATGCTTTCGCCTCGGACACCACCCACTCGAAAGTATCCAGGAACTTATTCAAACTCTCTGGATTTGTCAGAGTCGAGAGCGGCAAACTCGGGCGCGTATTCAGTCTATTTTCGCGAATGTTCACACCGTTGGACATCCATTTTCTCCATTTGAAATTGAGCTTCGTTTTCGTTCGCGTATCTCGTGAACTGGATTTGATTTTTAGATTGATTTCCCAGCGATTGGGCGGGCGACACTCCATTGCTACCGCAAACTTTGCGCCAAACATCCAACTTGTTGGAAATACAGCGTAGTTTGCTCAGCTATAGTTCTCACCTGCTCAGAAATTGAGCAATCGGGGGTTGGGCGCCGGGGGTGGTTTGCTCAGAAACTGCGCACATCTTTTCATCCGGCACCCATAATAGCCGTTTATGATCCCATTAATAGTATCATGATCCCTTTTAAGTTTAGGACTGAGGATCGTAGCCATTCATGATACCATTAACGGGTCATGATCCCTTTTTTCGCCCACACGGCATCTCTGCCGGATTTGACGCATTCCACCGCTCCTTCCTCACGAAGTCGGGCCAGCACACGCTTGATTGTCGGCCGGCTCACGTTTGGGCAGGCCTGAGCCAGATCGGCATAGCGGAAGCCGGCCGGAAGTTTCCGAATCGCCGCTATGACCATTTCAGTCTTTGCGCCGCGAGCAGTTGTCAGTTCGCCGGTGCGACGTTCGAATTCACGGTAGGCGCCGAGCAGCATCACGCCCAGAAAATATTCCCACCACGGCAGCAGCGTGTGGACCCCCCCGTGCCAACCTTGAGAGGATTTGTACAGAGCATCGTAATAGCCCACACGCTGGTTTTCGATCAGATGCTCCAAACTTACATACCGACCGACCTCGAAACCCGCCCGATAGAGAAGAAGGAGCGTGAGCAGTCGCGCCATCCTTCCGTTGCCGTCGGTAAAAGGGTGTATGCACAAGAAATCGAGGACATAAGCCGGTATGAGCAGCAGGGGATCGATCAAGCCCTCGTTCCATTCATCACGGAACCGTGTGTGCAGGCGTTCCATTGCTTCGGGTGTCCGATGCGCGGGGGTCGGTCTGAATCGCGTAATCTTCGTTCCGTCGGCCAACGTCTCGGAAATCTCGTTGTCGGTCATCTTCCACCGCCCACCCTGCTGTGCAACGAATTGATAAAGATCACGATGAAGCTGAAGGACGATACCGACAGTGAACGGCATGTTGGCGTGGTTGGCGTGAATTGTCGCGAGAGCATCCCGGTAACCGGCGATTTCCTGCTCCGGACGGTTCTTGGGCGTGGTTTTATGTTCTACAAGCTTCTTGATACGATCAACCGGGGCTTCGATTCCCTCAATTCGGTTCGATGATTCGGTGCTCTGAATGATGGCGACCTGGCGCAGCGACTCAAGCACTTGAGGGGTCTGCTGCCTGAAAAGCGCCTCCTTCCCCAGGTATTCGCCCAACAGGCGGATAGTGCGCAGAAGAGAATGGGGAATAGGCTGTTTTTCCAAAAAACCTGATTCAAACGAATGCATGGCTACTCCAAAACGATCCGGATTTTGCCAGGCTCGTTGTCCTTGGGAAGCACGAGCAGGTATTCTTCGAACCGTTTCTTCATTTCAGGAGGTTGTTGAGGCCGCGGAATTCCCATCTTCTAACTGAACACGAAAACGTGTTCAGTTAGGCACGGTTGCTTCGTATCCTTGGTTCATGGAACCATCCCTCATCCTTTCCGCGGATCACTCTAACCTTTCTGTCCGCCTTGAGTAAATTTCAAACTTTACAAACGGCCAGCCGATGCTCCTTTTTGATGCCGTACAGTATGAATCCTTTACCGGAATCATCAGTTCACAATTACCGTCAATGAGAAAGGTCGAATTGACGTTACGGTTCTGTTTGGCTCCCTGCAATTCTTCTCCCTCAATGATGAGTACTTCTTGCTTTCCCCGGTTGATCAATTTCAGATCGGGGACACTGCCCGACTCGCTCACTTCCGTAACCTCGATCTGTTCCCGCTCGATCGCCTCATCAAGGGTCAGGTAGTCCGGTTCGCCGTTGTCCGGCGCCAAGAGAGGAAATAAGGTCATGTTGAGATGGGTCTGTTTTTTT
>JACQYL010000039.1:0-17074 GCA_016208165.1 Deltaproteobacteria bacterium | reverse complement strand
TCTGTTTTTTGCCCACTTTGACATGAGCCAGGTAGTCGCGAATCGCTTCCATGGGTCACCTCCATTTTTTCGACATGGATAACCCACGGTATTGTCAGATCCGGACAAAACGATTGAGGCTTTTTTGTCGGGGACGCAAAATCGGAAATTTGGCGCTCAGGCTTTGCAAGAAGTTAACGCGAAATTGGAGGGACAATATGGACCAGAAACCCAAGGGTTCCAAACCTCAATCTTTCCCGACGAGGGCTTTTGGGGAGTTGCTGGTAAAACTTGGGAATCGGGCGGAGGGAATCAACGAGCCACCTTTAGTTATGCCGGAATATCTAGTGAGCTAAGGGGAAAAGCCACCCAAGAAGCAGTAGAACAAGCTATCCCGCCTATCCTCAAGGGGTGGGCTGGTAAGCGCCCAATATATCCCTGTGGAGAAATTCGGGGAGAAACCTTACGCCACGTCCACGCCTTGGCGCCTATTCAGTCTTTTTCTAAATCTCCACGTCTACTCCTCATTTTTTGTTTCTGGGTTGGCACGCTAATTGCTTTCTATGTCAATTTTAGCATAGGGACATTAAAGAGGCGCGGTTTTTTGTCCCTCAAGCTGTCCCTTAACTGTCCCTTTTTACCCCGATGTAAGCTGATCCCAAAGAAAACGGTTCCAAGCTAAGTGCCTGAAACCGCAGATTTTTACTGGTGGGCCGTCGGGGTCTCGAACCCCAAACCTACTGATTAAGAGTCAGTTGCTCTGCCAATTGAGCTAACGGCCCGTTATACCCCGAAAAGGATGCGTATCTGAAACGATTCACCCGCAATCGTGAATTGTCGTATAGTTGAATTTGGCCCAACAATCAAGAAAAAATTTCCGGCTTCCGCACCCGAAGCGCGGAGAACCTTGATCCGATGAGGTGACCCATCCGTCCTTTTTCAATAGTCCCATTTCTTCGAGAGCCTTCAATAGAAACCCGTGCTTTCTGTTTGAACCGCCGATTCGTCCGCCAAGCCGCCTTTCGATCGATTGCTCCAGGGCGCTCCTTCCGGACCGCGACGATTTAGCTTCTCTCCATATCCCACGGTCAACCGGGGCAAAACCGCCCTCAAGCGTACGTAATTAGTGAGGCCGTCAGTGGAACTCAGTGAGTCGAACCGCTCCCATGATGGAAGGCCATAAGAAAGTTTAAGCAGTACTCGATCATGTGCAACGGCGAAGAACAGCTATAGAGACATTCTGTTGCTATCGTATGTGGCTATTAGGATTGACCAAAAAAAGCATGCCAGGGCGGGCCATTCACTCTCAGTTCAACAAACTTGATGATCCGGAAAAGGAAAGGACCGTGGCGCCAAACAAGAAAACCCAGGATCGGTATTTCAAGATTTTCGACTACAAGCGGCAGGGATTTCATCCGGCTCAGATCGCACAGGAAATGGGAATTTCAGAAAGCACTGTGAAAAAGGCCATTCGGTGGGTGGCGGACAATGCGCTCTTTTTCGGAAAGGAAGACGAGTCGCGCGTGGCCATTGCCGAGAAGGAGCGGGAATTGAGCTGTCTCCATCAAAGGCTTCGGCAACTCGAGGAGGGATGGGAAGAAACCACGCGGAGAGAGTTCTCGAACGGGAGCCAGGAAATTACCACCACCAGCAAGTTCAGTCCGAGTGCGGAAGTGGCTTTGTTGAGACTGATTCAAAAAGCCAAGGACGAAATCAACCGATTGAGAGATCTGCACGAGCAGGTCCAGGGAAAGCCGGAAGCCGACGGAAGTGCAACCGGATTCGCGGCGGGCCTTCGAAACGTACTCAACGAAATGGAATCGAGAACCATTGGAAACGAGTGAGCCCATATTGACGCCCCAGGCGTCGTCACGCGAAATACGCGACTATGCCCTGACAAGCCGATGGACGGCCCTCCATCCGCATCCGGTGCAAAAGGCGCTCTGGCGGGAGCCGGTGCGGTTCAAGGTCGTGCCCGCCGGGCGGCGGTCGGGAAAGACGGAGTTGGCCAAGCGGCGCCTGGTCAAGGCTCTGGCCGAACCCAAGGATTGGGCCAAACCACGCTATGCGGCGTGCGCGCCCACACGCGATCAGGCCAAACGGATCTATTGGGCCGATTTCAAGCTGCTCGTCCCTTCCAACTGGATCGATCGCATTGTCGAAACCGAGTTGTCCATACGGACCAAGTGGGGCGCGGAGCTCCAGGTCTTGGGTATGGACAAACCCGAACGGATCGAAGGGTCTCCCTGGGACGGCGTGGTGCTGGACGAGTACGCCAACATGAAACCGATCGCCTGGTCGGCTCACACCCGCCCGGCCCTCTCGGACCGGCAGGGATGGGCCTGGATGATCGGCGTGCCCGAAGGCCGGAATCACTATTACGATCTCTACAATTTCGCGTGCGATCCGGCCAACGCCGACTGGCAGGGGTACACCTGGTTTTCATCGGATATCCTTCCGCCGGCGGAGATCGAAGCGGCCAAACGCGAATTGGATCCGGCCACCTACCGCCAGGAATACGAAGCCGCGTTCGTAGCGTTCCAGGGCTTGGTGTACTATCCGTTCAACCGCAGCGACCATGTACGGCCGTTTTCCTACGACGCCACAGAATCGCTGATGCTCTGCCTGGACTTTAACGTGTCTCCCGGCGTGGCCGCCATCCTCCAGGAGAAAAATAATATCACCGGCGTGATCGACGAGATCTGCATTCCGCGTCATTCGAACACGCCCACGGTGATCAACGAATTCATCGCCCGGTACCGAAATCACAAAGGCCCGGTGCGCCTATACGGAGACGCGACGGGCGGCGCACGCGGAACCGCTCAAGTGGCCGGGACCGACTGGGAGATCGCCAGCGATCTTTTGCGCTCACCATTTTCAGGTCGAGTCAGTAAGCGCGTTCCCAAATCCAACCCGGCCGAACGCGCGCGCATTAACGCCGTCAATTCGAGGCTTAAAAGTGCGGCCGGAGAGATACGCCTGATCGTGGATCCGAAATGCACCTTCGTTATCAAGGATTTTGAAGGCGTCCGGGTTCTCGAAGGCACGTCCGGCGAGATCGATAAGAAAAGCGATCCGACCCTCACCCACCTAACCGACGCCATCGGCTATGCCATCGAATACGAACACCCGGTGTCCGGCGGCGGCAAGGCGAGGATGGTGAAAGTGTAGGGGCGTATTGCAATACGCCCGCCTGGGGGAGGCACAGCCTCCCCCAGACCTCCTGTTATGGCGTCCCGATCGGGCGCTACGCGCGCCAATCGGGACGCGAGGGGGGGAATCGTAGGGGCGAATAACATTCGCCCAGGGCCGAGACCGGAAAGGACGGTTCGCCCCTCGATGGGGGCTCGGGAAAATTGTAGGGGCGGGTTTTAAACCCGCCCGCCCAAACACATGACACGAAACCGGCGCCTCCGCGCAGCGGTAGCGCCCACATAAGGGGGTCTGGGGGATGCGGCGCATCCCCCAGAGAAACACAAGAAATGCCCGAATCCATCAAATTAGATCGCAAGCATCCTACGTACCTGGCGCAATTTGCCGAATGGCAGAAGGCGCGGGATTGTTACGAGGGGGCGGATTGTATCGAGGGCCGGGCCGATTATCTGCCCAAGCACGAACGCGAGACGCAGGCCAATTATATCAACCGGCTTAAACGCGCTGCGTACACGAATTTCTGCCTGCCGATCATCGAGAATTTTACGGGTCAGATCTGGCGGAATTCTCCGGTTCGCGAATTGCCCGAGCGCATGTCGAGCCTCGTCGAGGACGTGGACCGCCAGGGCGCGCCGGCGGATGCGTTTTTCAAGTCAGTGACTCAGGACGCCCAGGTCGAGGGGATCCGGTTCGTGCTGGTGGATTATCCGGACACACGCAATGTCCGCGATCGGCAACAGGAGCAGCTTCTAAGAATCCGGCCGTATTTCGTGGAGATCGATTCGAGGCGAGTGCTCGATTGGGCGTTCGCGCAGCGACCCGACGGCAGCCGGCAACTGGCCTGGGTCGTGATCGAGGAAGAAATCGAACTCGAGGGTGTACCGTTCATCGAGCGCAAAGCCGAAACCCGGTATCGGGTCTGGTATCTGGATCGGTGGCAGGTGTGGCGGCACGATCCGAAAACCGACAAGGCTGAAATGCTCGATGAAGGGAGAAACAGCATCGGAGAGGTGCCGCTCGTGCCCTTCTATTCGGATTTCAAAGGGCCGTTTTGCGGCCGGTCGGCCCTGCACGGGGTCTTGAGTCTGTGCCTGGCGCATTATCGCAAGTGGTCCGATCGGGACAATTCCGAGTTCTGGGCGGGCATGCCCACGTGGGTGTTCAAGAACTGGCCCGAGGATTCGGAGGTGGTCATCGGGTCCGGGAACGGCATTGTCACTCCAAACCGCGACTCCGACGTCGAGATCATCGAACATTCGGGCACGGCCATCGAGTCCATGCGAAAAACCGAGATGGACATCATATCCGCCATTTTCGACATTGCCATGCGACAGGTCCGGCGGACTACGCGGCTGGTCGAAAGCGCCGAGTCCAAGCGCATCGACCGGGACAATATATCGAGCGTGCTCCAGGAGCGGGCCCGCCGATTCCAAGCTGCTGAAACCCGGTGCTGGCAGTTGGCCGCGAAATGGCTGGGACAGGATCCCGGCGCGATCCGCATTCAGTACAACCAGGAGATGGAGCCCGAGGGGGCGAGTGACGGCCTGTTCAGCCAACTGAACACGGCGCGTCAGAACGGCGATATCAGCCGGCGGACGTTCCTCGAATGGCTGCAAAAACGGCGCGTACTCGATGAGAAACTCCAAGTAGACCAAGAACTGGTCCGAATCCAGAACGAAGTAGACGAAATGATGCCGTAGAGGCGTATCGAATACGCCCTGGGGGGCGCAGCCCCCCAGACCCCCATGCGGCGATTGTGCCGTGTCGCGGCCGCCCCTACAAAACGGGATGCGAATCGAACAAACGTAGGGGCGGTTCGAGAACCGCCCCCATGAAGCCACCGATAGGGACCGCCAATGACCCCAGGACAAGCCACGGATCGCCTGTTGCGTTTGCGGGCGCGCTTGGAAAGCATGAGTAAAACCCAGGCCGAGATCATCTTCCAGGCAATCGTGAAGGTGTCGGATCGGGTCGAGGAGCGGCTTCTTCGAGGGGAAACATGGCCTTGGAAGGGGCTCATGGAAGCAGAACCACGATTGAGGCTCCAGCGGCTCAGGAGTGTGGAAAGGGAGATTAAGCAGTGGAGTGATGAGGCTCAGGATGAACTGTTGGCTCTCCTGGATCGTCGGTCCGGGACCTTGTTGGGCGCCCTGGCGGCGTTGGCCGCGGCGGCCTGGGCGGACTCCAAAGGCCGATCGACTAAACCCGGACCGTTCAGCAGCAGCGACGTGAAGTCCATTTTGGAAACATCGGTAGGGGGCAAGTCACTTCGAGTCTGGATTCAGCGAGCGTTCTCGAATCTGGCTGATCGAATCAGGCGCTGGATGAGTGGTATCGGGAAGGGCGGTGCGACGGAGAAACCTTCTCGGGGGTTGCGTGGAGAGATCGAGCGATTTTGCAGGCAAGTATCGAAGACGCTTGCCCGGAGCTATGTCAACGCAACGTTCAATCGAGTCAACGACAAGCTGTTCGAGAGAAGCGGTGTGAACAAGGTCGTATACCGCGGCATTCTGGATGATCGCACCTGCTGGGAGTGTCGAAAGCAGTTCGGCAGAGTATTCGATGTTAATGACCCCCGGCGCCCTTCCATCCCCCAACATCTGAATTGCCGGTGCTTCTATGAGCCATATGTCGAGGGACTGACTTCGGGTGAAGAGGATTACGAGAGTCCAACCAAGTCGCAATCGGAATAGTCTCAAGCAGAGGTGACGGATTCACCACGCTGGGAAGAATGGACGGAAGAGAAGATTCGCACAACCGAACTGGATTACGAGGATTCAATTCGGACTCCCGGGCAAACAAATGTCGCAGCGTACGAGACAGAGAAGCCCAAAACCGTGTATAGGAGGGCTGAACCCGAGGAATTCATTCAGCAGAGGGATCGGATTCCCGATCGGTTGAGGCCGTTTGTAACGCCCTATAACGCTTTGGAATATCGCGACATGAAAACCCGGTTGTACCTGTCAGAGTCCGGAAGAAGCGGCTACGGAATTACGAAAGACGGTGACCTCATTTCCCTTTTTAGCTTGCCTAAAGCTAAAGAAGGCCCGGCGGCCGTTGCCGATGCGGTTCAAAACGGCGCAAAAAAACTGGACTGCATCGATTCGGAAAGGTTTTTAACCCAATTTTACGGCAGATTCGGGTTCACGGAATATGATCGCCTGAAATGGGACGATCAGTACGCCCCGGAAGGCTGGGATTACAAGCGGTGGGGCAGGCCCGATATCGTTTTCATGCGAATCAAGGAGCGATCAACATGGCGGGAACAAAAGAACTGGGAAGGCTGGAAAAAGAATACGTGGAAAGCCTGGGCGAAATTCAGTGCGATGCATGCAAGCACTTAATAGCCGGCAATGAGTGTGCCGCATTCCCTGATGGAATACCGCTCGAGATTGTAGCGGGCGAGTTCGATCACCGAAACCCGTATCCCAACGCGGAACATCCTACTGACCGGGGCATCCGTTTCGAGCCGAAGTAAGGTTTATAGCCCGCATGCCGGGAGGCGGGCGCTGCCCGCTTAAAGTTTCCATAAAAGAGTGTGGGGGGAGCCTTTTTGCACAAAGGTGTCCCCCCGTCTTTTTGAATCAAGAAGGAGGTTTTCCATGAAGCCGAAGCTGGATGCGAACGGCAACGTGTTGCTCAAGGACGGCAATCCGGTCTTCGTCCTCGATGACGGAACGGAACAGACGTTCGTGGATGCGGACAAGCTGTTTGAGGCGAAAAAAGGGTCCGCGGATTTACAGAAGAAACTAGAGGTCATCGAGGCCAAATTCAAGGGCGTCGATCCGGACAGATACAGCGAGCTGCTCAAACGGATCGAGGACGCCGAGGACAACAAGCTTCGAGACGAAAAGAAGTTCGACGAACTGATCGAGAAGAAGGCACAGGCCTTGAAGCAGACCCATGCCCAAGCGTTGTCTGAACGAAACGAACGCATCAAGGGCTTGGAAGCGTCCCATCGGAAACTCCTTCTGGACAATGAAGTCCTGAGCGCTGCTACCAAGGCGGGCGCCCACAATCCCGAAAAGGTACTTGCCATCGTACGCGGCAACCTGGACCTGGTGGAAAAAGACGGCTCATTCCAGTCCGTGGTCAAGGACGTAAAAGGCGAGATGAGGTTCAACAAGAAAGGCGACCCCATGTCCATCCAGGACCTCCTCGGCGAGTTGACCGAGTCCGACGGCTACCTGTTCAAGCCCAGCAACGCCGGCGGAGCAGGTTCCCAGCCGAGCCAGCCCGCAAGCGGTAAGATCACCCTCACTCGAGAGCAGCTCAAGGATCCGGCCGTGTACGAGACGCACCGGGACGCCTACGTCCGCGGAGACGTTAAGATTGTGGAGTAGGAGAAATGCCCTGGGGGATGCGCTGCATCCCCCAGACCCCCTTTTATGGCGATGGAATCGTATCCCGCCGTTGGCGGAATCCAATTCCATCGCGTGGGGAATAATCGTAGGGGCGGATTTTAAACCCGCCCACCACCACCAGGAGGGTTCATCATGTCGAACACATTATTGTATTACGATCCGATTTTCTACGCGATGGAGGCGTTGATTCACCTCGAGAAATCGCTCGGGTTGTCCACCCGAGTGCATCGGGGCTATGACGCCTCCCCCCAGCAGAAGGGCAGCACGATCAACATTTCTAGGCCGGGCGCGTTCACGGCTCAGGAGGCGCCGGGGAGTGACGCAAATGTTGTGGCGGAAGGCGTCAGCATGACGCTCGACAAGTGGTACGAGGTCAAATTCGCTCTTTCAGACAAGGAACTCACATTCACCAGGGAGAAAATCATCTCCGACCATGTCGGCCCGGCGGCGTATGCGTTGGCCGACCAGGTGGATCGGGACATAGCGGCTCTATACAAAGACGTCTATGCGTGGCATGGAACCTCGGGAACCACGCCGGACGGCGTTGACGACATTACGGGCCTCAAGAAGGTTATGCGGAACAACAACGTACCCTTCGACGGCCGGAACTATCTGATGATCGATCCGGCGGCGGAGGACAAGTTCAGCCAGTTGTTTTACCAGGCGTCCGTTGTGGGAGACCAGGGCCAGTCCTTGCGCACGGGTAACCTCGGCGTCAAATTCGGCCTCGATCTGTTCACCAACCAGAACACGCCGACTCATACTTCCGGCTCTTTGGCGGCCGCCGGCGGCGGCGTGCTTTCAGTAAAGACCAACGCCGGCGCGGGAGCCACCGAGATCCATCTGGACAATGGGGGAACAGGAACCGTGACCGGCGCCGTGGTGAAGGGCGACGTGTTCACTTTGGCCGGGAATTCCCAGACGTATGTGGTCACCGAGCAAGCGACGGCCGCGGCCAATGAAATCACGGTCAAGTTCTCGCCCGCGCTTGTAGCGGACGCGTCGGACGGAGACGAGTTTGTCCTCAAGGCCGGCCATACCGTGAACCTGGCTTTCCACCGCAACGCCTTTGCCCTGGCCACCGCTCCCTTGAGCGAAATGGGCAACGAACTCGGAGCCAAGATCGCTACCGTTAATCGCGACGGCATCTCCATGCGTTCGCGTATCTGGTACGAAGGCAACAACAGCAAGGTACACGTGGGCCTGGATATCCTGTACGGCGTGAAAACCCTGGACGCCAAATTGGCCGCGCGGCTGGCGGGATAGTGTAAAGGACGGGCCGAGCTGGGGCTCGGCGGGCGTATTGCAATACGCCCCTACGGAGGTGAATTTCAGGGGGCCCGGTGTAGCCGGGGGCGGTTCGCGAGCCGCCCCTACAAAACGTGTGGATTGAATATTCGTAGGGGCGCATCGCGATGCGCCCGATAGAAAGGGCAACATCATGTCGAAAATACCCACGGTCCAACTGTATTACCCTGAGGGAGGCATGGTTCGGGTGAATGAAGATCGGGCCGATGTATGGCGGGATAAAGGCTGGCTCGACGAACCTCCCAAAACCCGACCCAAGCCGAACCTCAAAGCGGTTGGTAAGAAGAGCGGAGATGAGTGATGGCGGTGGCGTTCGATTCAACGTTCGGTGGAACATCGGCCAATAGCTACATATCCGTCGAGGAAGCGGACGATTATTTCGCCATGCGCGTACACACGGACGCTTGGGCCAACGCCGCGATAGGAGGCAAGCAAAAGGCTCTGATGGATGCTACGCGGCGTTTAGACCGGATTGAGTACACCGGCGATAAAACGTCCGGCGGCCAGGCTCTCGAATGGCCTCGAACCGGCGCAACCCTCCGGGATGAAACCATCGACCACGATGAAATCCCCGTGCGGATGCTCGACGCTGTTTGCGAATTGGCCCTGGCCGTCCTGAATTCGAATATCGATCCCTGCATGCCCGAAAGCGTCCAGTCCTTCAGCGTCGGAGGCGTAAGCGTGGCCCTGTCCGGACCGCCATCGAGTACCTTTCCGCCCGAGGTGGATCGGCTCATCGCGCCGTTAAGGTTTATGCCGAAAGGGAACGTTGTTTTAAAGAGAGGGTAATTTGGGGGAGGCGACGCCTCCCCCAAACCCCCACATATGGCGGCCGATTCACGTCCCGCCAAGGCGGGACCTAAACCGGCCGCGATGGGGCAATAAAATCTAGGGGCGCATCGCGATGCGCCCGCGCAAACGCGATCGGGGCGGGTCGTGAAACGACGCGGCGCGATCGCCGCAAAGGGGGGCCGGGGGACCGCCGGTCCCCCGGAGGGGCAAACATCACAATGCAAGGCATTCAGAATATGGCGGCGTCGATCGCCGGGGCGGTGATCTCGAATTTGGGCGAAACAGTGACGTTCGCGCGTCCCGCCGGGGTGTACGACCCGACCACGGGCGAAGTGGATGAAGACCCCGAGACGTGGACGGAAAAGATTTGGTTCAAGGATTATTCTCAATTCGAACGCCAAGCCGGCCAGGGAATCATTCAGGCCCGGGACCGGAAGGCGTTGTATCGCGGCGCGTCGAGTCATAGGCCCCAGCCGGGAGACGAAATCGAACGATCGGACGAAACGAAATGGCGGGTCGAGGCGGCCAACCAGGATCCGTCCATGGGGTTTTGTGTGTTGCAGGTTAGGCCGCTGTAGGAGCGGCCCCCTGTGGCCGCCCGATAAAGGGGCAGGCACGGGGGGCGAACATACGGATGGAACGGGCGGGGTTCAAACCCGCCCGGAAATGGCCAGGCAGGGGATGAGCCGAGCTGGGGCTCGGCGCTCCCAGGGTGGAACGTAGGGGCCGAACGGCGTTCGCCCGGAAATGGACAGCGAGGGCAACAATGAAACTAACGGCCAACATACGCGAATTCAACGCGGGTCTCGAAAAATACAGGGCCGCGATCAAAAAGAAGGCCGAGGACATCGCCAAAGACACGTCGCTGGGGCTCCACAGCCGGATCGTGGCGTTAACCCCTGTGGATACGGGTTATGCGCGGCTGGGTTGGAGAATCGAACCGAACATCACCGGCTGGGTACCTCCCGAGGGTCAGGATAAATACCCCGTGCCGGAAACGCCGTCGGAGATCCCCACCTCCACCACGTACTGGATTTATAACAACGTGACCTACATTTGCAGCCTCGAACACGGCCGTTCGGACAGAGCTCCGAACGGTATGGTGGGGCTGGCATTGACTGGAGTGGGCCAGGTATTGGCCGAAGCGGCGAGGAAGAACGGTTGGAATAGATAACCCGGTGTCGCATGGGCGGTTCGCGAACCGCCCCTACAGAACCGCGGTGATGAACGAAATGTAGGGGCGCATCGCGATGCGCCCATGATTCGGGCGAGGGCGTAACAAATGTCCACGACCTATGCCGACATACGAACCGCGATCGAACCGCACGTGGCGTCCGAATGGGGCGAGACGACGGAAATAGGCTGGCCCAATGCACCGTTTACACCTCCCGAAGACGAGGCCTGGATTCAGATCGCCATTTTGCCCGGCGCGGCCACGGCCGCCACATTGGGCGTTAGTGGGAACAATCTCGTGACCGGCTTGGTTCACGTAAATATTTTCGTGCCTAAAGCCGCTGGATCGGCCGAGGCGTGGGAATTGGTGGACCAGGTCCGCGATATGTTCAACCGGCGCATCATCGGGAATATCCGATTTCGAGTTCCCTACCCTACGTTGGCCCTGACCGATGGAGATTGGATGCAAATCCCCGTGCTGTGTCCGTTTGTGGTGTATGAATGACCCGTCTTCGCGCCGATGGCGCTACGCCGGGCAGGCCCGACGCCCCCCAGGGCGACAATGAAACGTAGGGGCGGCCCTCCCGCCGGGGCGGGACCGCCCGAAAAAGGGGCAGGCACGGGGGCCTGCCCCTATAAAACATCGGGAATATCCGTAGGGGCGGGTTTCAAACCCGCCCTTCTACAGGCAATAATATCAAGGAGGCAGGACCATGGCAAATGCATCGGGAGCGTTGGCTCAGCTCAACTATGTGACTGAGGCCGATTGGGGCGTGACGCCGGAAACTCCGAGCATGAAGAAAGTGCGCCTGACCAGCGAGTCGTTGGCAGGCGCCATCGAACAGATACAGTCTCAGGAAATCCGGGGAGACCGTATGATTGCGGCGGTGGCAAGAGGAGCCGTGGATGTGCGAGGCGCCTTCAATTACGAGTTTTCATACGGGGCGTTCGACGATTATATCGCGGCGGCCCTGTTCGGATCCTGGGACACGACCTCTAAGACGGTTACAGGGAACACCCTATCGTTCGCAGACTCTACAAAAACCATAGCAGATTCCGGAAGCGGCCTAGGGGATTTCGAGGCAGGCGATGTGATCAAGGTATCCGGCTCTACGAGCAACGACGGGTACTATACCGTGGCCACGGCAGGCACCGGGTCGTTGGTGGTGGAAGAATCCCTCGTGGATGAATCGGCGTCGGCCACCATAACGATCAAGTGCGAGTTCATTACTGCGGGAACCACGGTCAAAGCCTTCACGATGGAGAAGTGGTTTTCGGACATCTCGAAAGGCGTGGTGTTTACCGGCTGCATGGTGGACACATGGAACCTGGAAATCCGCCCAAATCAGATGGTCACCGGATCGTTTGCCATGTCGGGGAAGGATCAGAGCTTTACCACGAGCGCGTTGGGGACCCCCACGGCTGCGGCATCCTATGACCCGTTCGAGGGATCCCAAAACACGATCATGATCAGGGAAGGCGGTTCGGTTATCGCTTTGGTGAGCAGCGTATCCCTCAGCCTGAGTAACAACTTGGGAAGCGTTTACGCTTTGGGCAGCAATTCGAAAGCCGATATTCCCGAGGGACGATCCAACCTGACCGGAACCATTTCCGCCTTGTTCCAAGATCTGGACCTGTTGAACAAGTGGCTCAACAAAACACCCTCGAGCCTGGACGTGCGTCTACCGGATCCGGATGGCAACCAAATTCGAATCTATCTGCCCAACATCGAATTCGGGGGCAGCACGCCCCAAATTCCGGGCGAGGAGACCATCATGCTCGATATGCCGTTCCAGGCGTTGCTGGGTACCACCCTGGGATCGCAGATTCTGATTTCCCGGTAGATGTTCGTAAGAGCCGAGCTGGGGCTCGGCGTTCCCAGGGATTGGGATAGAAACGTAGGGGCGAATGGCATTCGCCCGAATACAGGGCAGGCACGGGGGCCTGCCCCTACGGGAAAACCGAATCGAAATAACGTAGGGGCGGCCCCCCGTGGCCGCCCGAAACCAAACCGAAGACCGTAGGGGCGAATGGCATTCGCCCTCGGCGAACGGGCGGGACGAAACCAGGGCGACCGCCGGTCGCCCCTACAAAAAACGAAAGGATGCAAATGCCGTTAGACATTACGAAGGTGTATCGCATTACGGACGAAGCCACGGCGGGCAAATGGTTCGACGTGGGCAACGGCGCCAGGTTGAAGGTGGCCAAGGGCGGCAACGAACGGCACGAGAACGCGCTCAAACGATTGCGCCGTCCGTATCGGAACATGCGGAACATTCCGGACGATGTGGTCGACAGGATCACCATTCAGGCGATGGGGGAGGCCATCCTGATCGACTGGGAAGGGATCGAGGAGAACGGAACGCCAGTGAAAAGCACGATGGAAAAGCGGGTGGAGTACTTGACGACGTATCCGGATTTCAAGGAGCAAGTTGCGAACATATCCATGAATTTCAGAAACTTTTCGGCCGACGAGGAACACGACGTAAAAAACTGATCGAATTCGCCCGTTGGGTTTTTCGGAACGCTCGCAAAGGCGAGCATTTGAGCGCTATCGATCCCGAGGACATGGAGCGGTTTGGGATCCGGCCTGCCCGGATGGAGGCCCCATATCTGGCTCCCGGTTTCGATGCGGCATGGCAAGCCTGGAGATTCTTGAATCCGTTCAGAAGCCATACGGCGGTGGGCATGAGCGGAATCATGCCCGGACCGATCCCATTGGGCGAAATTATCGCGTACATGGATTTGCGGGGCGTTCCGAAAGAGTACCGCCTCGAATTGGCCGACCAGATCGGGATCATCGACCAGGAATATGTGAGCTGGGCCGCGTCGAAGAAATAATGCGACTGGGGGCCGGAGGCCCCCTGACCCCCATGCGGCGTCCGATTGGCGTTGCGATGCAACACCAATCGGACGCGGTTGGGAGAATATTATAAGGGCGGGCTCAGAAACCGCCCACGAATCGGGCAGGCACGGGGGCCTGCCCCTACTAGAAACGAATCGACGAACGTAGGGGCGGCCCCCCGTGGCCGCCCACGGGGATTAGATGGCCGAGATCAATACATTAGCCGTGGGCATGGATTCCCGCGGATTCGCGGATGGGGTGGGAACCATCGAAACGGGGATCCGCAGGATGGAACAAACCACACGGTCCGGATTTCAACGCATGACGGCCATGGTTGCGGATGGCGCAGGTCGGATTCGAGATCTGTCGCGAGAAACCGGGAATGTGGAAGGCACGGTAAAACGGTGGGGCGAGCGAGTCGGGAAGACGGCCGTGGCTCTGATGTCGTTGAATACGGCAATGACATTCAATCTGAGTCATTCGGGCCGGATGCAACAAGCCCTCCCGGGACTTGCGCAGGGAGTGGGACTGCTTGATGAGCGATTCGGCTACCTTGATCGGTCTGTGGTGACCGCGGCGGATGGAATCAGGCTCATGGCGGATCAGCAAGACCGGGCTATGGCGAGATCCACGACGTTTGCCCGGGACACGGCGGTAGCCGGCGGGGCCGTAGAAGATTTTGCCGAATGTGCGGATTCAGCGGCGTTGCGAACGCAAAAAATGGCAGGCGCCCTAAGTGACTTGGACGGCTCCTGGGGCCGGATGACACAAACGCTTCAAAACAACCTCAGCGGCGTGTTTTTCAACGTTCTCGATGACGCGGACAACGTGTTCGAGGGCATTATCAAATCGTGGAAGCGCATGATCGCCAACATGTTGGCCGAGGCGGCGGTACTCAAGGTCGGACAGTGGTTGGGCCCTTCGACAGGCTCAGGGTCTTCGACGGCCGGCGGCATGTTCCAGGGCGCGTTCGCCAATCTGCCGTGGATCGGAAGTTTGTTCGGCGGGGGAACGGCGGGGGCGTATCGCGGCGGGATCTCTCCGAACTCGAACATCTGGGATATTGGATCGGGAGGAAACTATCAACAACCGTCGCGGCCTCCATTCAATGCGACTCCATATCTGGCGGGCGGCGCGCTCGCATCGAGCTTCATTCCGGCCAGCGCCGGCGGAGGATTCGGCGGCTGGCTCCAGGGCGGCATGTCCGGGGCGTCGATGGGGAGCATGGCGGGTCCCTGGGGCGCGCTCGCGGGCGGGATCCTCGGATCGGCGTACGGCGGATACCAGAGCGGGTTCTACCGGAGCACGCTGGGCCGGACGAACCTGTGGTCGAGCATCCTCGAGGGCACGCCCTTCGGTCCGATCGGCATGATCGGGTCCATGCTGGGATTGCCGGGAATCGGGGGCGGAGACACGGAAGCCCCCAACCTCGCGGTGGGTTTTCGCCAGGGGGCCGGCGACAAGATGTGGTTCGAATCCGCCCGGCACACGGGGGACTCGGGCTGGAGCGCGGCCCAGAACCAGCAGTTTCGGCAGATGGTGGATGAATATTTCGCGAGCATCGGGGACGTGGTCAATGTGTCGTTTCAGGAGTTGATGTCCGAGCACGTGGATTGGGAATTCAAGACCGAGGACGTCGAGAGCCTGCAGGACGCGTTTTCCGACGTGACGTCGAAAATCTTGACCACGTTCGCGTCCGAATTGTTCGGACCGGAATCGTTTCTGGCCCAGCCCGGGGCCATCGACCAGATCCGGCAGGGATGGACCAAGGTCGGGGAAGACGTCGAGGACACCATCGTTCGGGTGGTATCGAGCCTGGTCGAGATGAAGGGGTTCATCGGCGAGGTAGACGATTCCATACGGGTGTTGACGGCCGCACGGCCCGAGGTCGAGGCGTTCAACGTGGCCTCCGAAAATATCGAGGAGAAGCTGGCCAAGGTTCAGCGCCAGATGGCGGCCACCACGGACCCCACGGACGTTTTGCTGTACGCCCGCGAGATCAAGGATCTGACCATCGAACAATACGAGCTGCAGCGCTCGTATGTCGAAGGATTGGTCGCTCAGCTCCGCGACCTGGAGCGGGCTTCCTACGAGTTCAATTTGAGGCTCCAGACCAAGATCGATTCGTTGACGGGCTCCACCGACGCCATCGGCATTGCGGCGTCGCGATTCGCGGACCTGCGGAACGAGTTTCTAAACACGACGGATTTCGACCGCCAGATCGCGCTGTTAGGCGAGCTGGAGCAGGGCCTCGACACCATCCTGTCCATGCAATCGGCGGTGCACCAGGCGGAGGTCGACCGGCTTCAGAACGTGCTGGCGATGCTGGAGCAGCTCCGATCGGCGTCGGAGGCCATCACGGAGAAGATTTTCAGTCTGACGAACCAGGGAGAATCGGGCTACGCGTCGCAGGCGGGGTACTACTGGGACCGGCTGATGAGCACGTTCCATGAGTACCAGGGCATGAACTGGGGGCAGGAGGAAACCCTCGAGGATCGTATACGTCTCGTAAACGAGATGGCCGGGTGGCTGGATCAGACGGTGAATGCGGTGATGGCGAGGTGGGAGGCGCATTACGACGGCCTGATCGCGTCGGCTCAGACGGAAATCGAGAACCTCGAAGCGCAAAAGAGCGGAATCGCGGAGCAGATTTCGGATCTGAACGAACAAAAGAGCGCCATCCAGGAGAGTTACCGGACGCAGATGGAGGCACTCGAAGAGCAGATCCGGGCGGCCGAGCAGTGGAAGCGGCTATCAGAATCCATCGCGGATCAGATTCTCGGCATGAAATTGGATTGGAGCAACCAGCAGGACATTTTCGAGCGGATGGACATCGCGCGGGCGGAGATCGAGCGGGTGAGGGGGCTGTACGCCGGCGCCGGTTCGGACGAAGAGCGGATCGGGTACGCGGGGCAGTTGCAGAATCTGTACGGAGATCTGCTCAGCCTGGGCCAGGAGGCCTGGCAACGGCCCTCTCCCGAATATCAATCGCTATACGAGGAGGTGCTGGGAGGGCTGGAGGCGCTGCAATCCGCCGCGAATTCCAACGCGGGGGACAGCGCGTCCCTACAGGCGGAATTGAACGGGTTGACCGAGAGCATGAACAGCGAATTGGAGGCCATCGACCAACAGATTTCGGCATTGAACGATCAGGCGGCGTCTATCGATACACAGATTGCCGGGTACCGGAGCGACATCGCCGGGTACGAAGCGGAGAAGGCGGCGGCCCTGGCGTCCATTGGGGCGGAAGCGGCGCAGTATTACACGTACATTCAGGGGGAAATGACCAAACTGCTCGACCTGCAGGACGGCATCGAGGGGCAACTAAAGTCGGAGAAACTGGCCTTAAACCAACTACAGTCGGACTTTGCGGGCTATTACGAACTGTTGAAAACAGCAGGGAGCACGATTTATCAGAATGAGGCAGGCGCCATTGCGGGCGCCCTGCGTATCGTGATTG
>JACQYL010000038.1 GCA_016208165.1 Deltaproteobacteria bacterium | reverse complement strand
ACGCGGCACTGCGTGCAGCACCAGATCGAAAGACTCCCGAAACAGCCGCCAGGTTCCGATAAGAATGATCGCCGCAATGGTCAGGCCCACTACCGGGTCGATCCATAACCACCCGAGGAAGCTGATCGCGATGCCCGCCACCACCACAACGACATGCCCCTCGACCAGTTGAGGATGGCTGAATCGTCGGATCGACTCCCACGCAATGCCTCCCACCGCAACCAGAAGAACGATCGCATTGGCGAGGGCCGCGAGCAGGGTCGAGCTTTTCCAGCCATAGGTTCTACGGTGGGTCGGAGTGCGCATGCTTAAAAGGGTCGCGCCCCAGGCCAGCAATAGTCCGAGGACGTCGCTCAGGTTGTGACCGGCGTCCGCAAGCAGCGCGATCGAATCGGAAAGGATCCCGAACACCACCTCCACCACCACGAATCCGACGTTCAGGGAAATCCCGATTGCGAACGCCCTGTTGTAATTCAAAACACGATGTTCGTGATTATGCGCCATTGGATGAAAAACCCTTCCTTCCTGTCCTCTCTTGTCCATTCGCCGAATGGAGCATCAGCACCCGTGGCTTCTCATAGCATAGAAATCCGTGTCAAGAAAGGACGGCGTTCCGGAGGCAGGCGTTCACCGGGTCGCCGGCGGGCAGTCCAAGAGACGTTCGTGCTCGGGGCTTCACGACCGCGAAACCTATTTCTCTCACAGCCTCTCCGCTGACGAGCTTTGAAAGGGGAGTGGGGGAACACCTTCCCAAAAGCGTCCCCCCGCGAATGAGTGCGCTCACACTGAAGAGGTTGCCGTTACGCCTCGGGAGGCTGCCAGAAAGAACCCATGGTTTTTAATACGCCGATCAGTTCCATCAGATAGTTCTGCATCCGGGACGCATAATCCGGCTCCAGCCGCTTGGTGAAAAATGGACCGGAAAACAGGCCCACGACGCCCGCAAGGGGATTGATGCCTTGTTCCGTACCCGGTTTGAAACCGCTCCAGTTCCGAACATGCTCTTCCGACCGGAAGAGATTCATGGTGCTTCAGGCATACGGCAGATCGTTGAACCAGTCCCGGAACGGAACGCAGGTGTACCCTACGATCCCCTCCGGATCGGCCTTTTGGACGACGCCGTCCCTCATTTCCACCCGGATCGGCGAACCGCAATCCAGACACGGGGCGTCAATCCGCACCGTCTTTCCCGCAAACAGCCAGCTGACCGCCAGCGCCTCGAACCCTCATTGGGCGAACCACTTCTGCCGGCCGTAGACACTGATGCGGTACTGGGTGGGCAGGTTGCTGAACGGAGGAAACGAACCGATGTAGTCGGTTTTAGGGAACAACCAGCCGGGAAATCCGGGCGAATACAGCTCGTGAAGCGCTTTGCGCCCTTCCTCCATGGGCACGTTCAGTTCGGACGCCAACTCCGTGTAGTGCGGCGCCTGGCCGGTGTCTAAAAAGTGTGTCATGATGACCTGAAACGTTCGGTCTAATTGAGTAGGTGTACTCATGGCATCTCCTCTTGCTTTGAACAGGTTTACGATTCTCCACGGCCCCCCGTTGAACCGGATTCACCCGGAGCGGGATATCCGCCTCCGACGCGGACCTGGAATCCGGGCCCAATCTGAAACGAGCGCCCCGGGAACTTCCTTCATTCGGACAGGACGCCGCTTGCGCCGGACTTCCTATGTTGAGAGGGGAGGAAGCAGGATTAAGACTGGTCAATCGCGGGACAGGACACAGAACGAACGGTCAGCTGTTTTTACTATTTTATTCCATATCGGGTATGTACTCAACACATAACAGGGCGTTCCCAAACGGGCAGGGCGCCCCAGGGTGGAGCTATCCTGCCGGAGCGAATAGGCCTTTCAGGTGCAATAATCGTTTTGTCTTTTCTATTGGGGGAAACGTCGAATCCGCCCGCGGCGGATCCCCCGGACCCTCCACGTTTTCCGGGCGTTGCCCCACCGCCTTATCCCTCGTCGTCCAGAACAATGGTCCCTTTGGCGTCCGTCTTGATGCTCGTGATGCCCGGATATCGCCTCTCGAGGTCCTCCAGGGCCGTACGCTGCTGCCGGGCAATCTTTTCGAGCTTGGCCGCCTTGATCATGACCTCCTTGTGCTGCAGGGCCCTGCGTATGGTCACCACCAGGTCCATTTCGTTGACCGGTTTGGTCATGAACCGATATACCCGTCCTTCATTGATGGCGCGTACCGCTGTTTCCATGGTGGCGTGGCCCGTGAGTATGATTCGGATGGTGTCCGGATACGCATCCGCCACCTGGGCCAGAAACTCCGACCCGGACATGCCCGGCATCCGTTCGTCGGAAACAACGACGTCGATGGGTTGTTCGGAGAGGACCCTCAAAGCGTCACGGGCGGAGCCGGCGCTCAACACCTCGTAAGGCTCCTTCCGAAGCGCCCGTTTCAGCGCCTCCGTCACATGCGGCTCATCGTCCACGAAAAGCACTTTGCTGCTCATGCCCGATCCCTCATACATGCTCGCTGCTTGGCGCCGTCTTGTCGCCATGCGCTTGAAAAACAGCCGAATGAGCAAACCAATTTCACATCTTCGTATGTGAAGCGTTCCTATGGCCCTGTCAAGGATACCCCAACGGCACGGTTTCAACAAGGAATTTGGATGTCTTATTTTCCTTCCCGAACGCTTCCGTCACACTGAAAAAACCTTCGACACGCCCTTTCCGAATGGATTCATCGTTCTTATGTTGTTTTCTAAGTTCTGAAGCCATCCCGACGGCGGAGCGCCGGTTTCCGGATCGAAACAGCATACCAAGGGGAATTCTCATGAAAAAAAGCATAGGACTGGTGATTTTTTTGGGAATGGTCGTCCTCGGAGGAACGGCCCGGGCCGATGTCGTCCTCATGGAACCCGTCAAGGACAACATGCTGATCCAAACCACTGACGGAAGTCTGAGCAACGGAGCCGGCGATTACTTCTTCGCCGGCGTCACGGGGAGCCGGTCCGTCCGGCGGGGCCTGATCGCTTTTGACATCGCCGCACGCCTGCCGCAAGGATCCGTCATCAACAGCGTTTCGCTGGTCATGACCATGTCCAATACGCCGGGGGGAGTAGGCGAAGTCCCAATCCGCCTCCATAGACTGCTCTCGGACTGGGGTGAAGGAGCTTCCGACGCTCCATTGGGAGAAGGCATTGGCGCCAACGCCGCCGAAGGGGACGCCACCTGGTTGCACACCTTTTTCCCCGCCGGCCTCTGGACAACGCCCGGAGGAGACTTTGACCCCGCCGAAAGCGCTTCCACTCCCGTCGGAGGGAACGGCGAATACGATTGGGGTTCCACCTCCGCAATGGTCGCGGACGTCCAGGCGTGGCTGGATGACCCCTCGACGAACTTCGGCTGGATCGTCCTCGGTACCGAAAACATCAACGTGCGCAGCGCCAAGCGGTTCAACAGCCTTCAAAATCCCAACGCCTCGACCCGGCCCATGCTGGCGGTGGACTACACGCCCGGCTCCGGCGTCCCCTGCGTTCAGGTGACGGACACGGTAGGCCTTCCCATCGCCTGCGCCCAATTCCAGGGCGCGTTTTTTTCGTTTACCCTGGACTTTGCCCCGAATCCGACCTTCCCCGACGACCTCATTTGGATGATGAATTTCGGCTCGCTCACTATCCTCGAATCGCCCACGGACTCGCTGTGCCTTCCCGTGGCCGACGATGCGAGCATACCCGTTCCCTGCGCCGAGTTCCAGGGCCTCCAATTCGAGTTTGTTCTCCGCCTGCTCCCGATTCCCGAAGATCCGAACAACCTCTTCTGGCGTATGGATTTCAATAGTTTGATTATAAAGTGAGCGTATTACTGAGGGAAACTTTGAAAAGTTTCCCTCAGACTTCCTTCAAATCTTTTAGGCGTGGCCGCACCGCCTACGGCGGAGCGGCGCGTGCTCAAGATTTTTCGCAGGGGGTTCGGGGGACGGCTTTTTGCAAAAAAGCAGTCCCCCGGAAAACATGAATGTCTAATAGGGGGACGTAATAGGGGGACGGGGTTGATTTTGCGCGTTTCTATTCTTCGACGGACGATGCATGATCCGAGGCAATCTGTTTGCCTCTGATGACAGCCTTGCCGACCGCCGATCTCCTCAGCTCAAGGCTCTTTGCCGCGGATGATGCGATGCAACGCCTGGGGGGCGCATCCATGCGTTTTTTCGTTGCATGAGGTTTCTATTTCATAGATGATGAAACAAAGAAACGCGCAAATTCAACCCCGTCCCACGGGATTTAGACGGGGAAGAAGCCGGGGATTTTGCTGATATTGGAGAAGGAAGCGCGTCGGAAGTATTTCATTCGGTTAAATTCCGTGATAATGCACTACGGTTTGGGTATGGATGTTTGGGGGATAAGGCGAGCGCTTTGGCTACGTTATTCAGCAATTATCTCTTTCAAGTCCTGAACGGCATTCTTGATTTCGGCCTGGTCCGGCTGAGTGATATCGCTCTTGGAATAGATCAACAACGCTCCAATTAGTTCTGGCATATTGGTCGGATCGTGGTATACCACAACCCTGAGACCGCCTCTTTTTCCTACATTGTGGCCCGGCAACCCAAGTCGGTCTTTCCACAAGTTGGGCCATCCAGGCCACCTCCGCCCCTGCGGGCCATTTTCTTCTAAATGACACAAATATTCGGAGAGAGATTGTGTGAGCTTGGGATATTTCTTACATAAGGATTTGGCAGATCTTTCGAATCGTTTGATTGTAACGACCCTAAAATTCATCATTGCAGCCAAGGCATAGATGTCCGCCAACTGGGAAGGTTTGGAAGGGCTTTACCGGCTAGATCACACAATTGGTCAAGATCGGCTACCAATTCATCGTTCAGGAGAATATCATAATGCTCTACGCGGTCCTCGCAGATCTCTTTTAGGGCTCTGAATTCTTTATGAAAATGCCTGACGAACGCATAGGGGTGGATATCGTTGAAGCGTTCATCGATTAATTCGAGGTACTTTAGAATTCGGCGTTCTTGCTCTATCTCGGCCATCATGCCTTCACGGTCAATTCGTCTGAGCAAATCCATCATGAATTCAATGGGATATTTTGAAAGATATGTTTTGGTCAGCCGAATACCCTCTATGCAGAGGACGGTAAGCTTGAGCATCTGGAAAGGGCGTCTCAAAAAGGGAGGACCCCATAGCTCCTCCTCGGGTTCCGTACTCAGGATACCTAAAGTCCAGTCCACTTTGTTGATTTGCGATGCCAAAACGTTTGCTTCAGTCCGCATTTGATAGACCCCTTAGCTCTTCGGGCTAACCACTCCGCCCAGATAATCCGGGCTGCGTTTCCTTTCTCTCCTATTTTCCCTTACCGATAATATATACCAAATATCTTTTCCGCAAGTAGTTTGAGAAGGCTTTTAGCGGCCTTTTTTGTTGTAACGATCGGAAGAATTTGAGCAAAGGGGTGAATGGGGACGGGGTTGATTTTGTGCGTTTCTATTGTTCGACGGACGATGCATGATCCGAGGCCATGTGTTTGCCTCTGATGACAGCCGATCTGCTTATCTCGCATCAACGCGTGCTTTTCGTTGCATGAGGTTTCTATTTCATAGATGATGAAACAAAGAAACGCGCAAATTCGACACCGTCCCCCTTTTACACAATTCATTGCTTTACCCGGCCTTGTGCTCTATAATTCATTATCTTTAAGTACACGGGCGTAGGTTCCTTTAGACAGCCTTTTCTCACAGGCAACGACATGTCAGACTTTATCATTTTTCGCGGTTCCGGAGAACTCACAAAGCCAGCTACGCTTCTGATTGAGAAGGTCTCGGATGCCTTTGGCGGCTTATGCAAACCGTGGCAGATCAGACGGATCGCCAAAGCGGAAGGCAATGCTCTCAAGACGAAAGCTCAGGCTAATGCGGAGGCGGCGCTTATTGAAGCAAGAAGCGAAATCGAGATCACCGAACTTCAGCGTCGTGGGGTAGTTCGTCTCTTTATGGAAGAAGGTATAAAGCAAGGCAACATGGAATCGATCTTAGGGAAAGCCATTCCATTATTGAAAAATTCCGCTACGCCCCAAGATATGGAAAACGATTGGATTGTGAATTTGTTAGACAAGTGCCGCCTTATTTCTGACGACGGGATGCAAGTTCTATGGGCAAAAATACTTGCTGGTGAAGCTAATTCTCCGGGGTCATATTCGAAGCGAGCTGTAAATGTCTTGGCATCTCTTGATAGTATCGATGCTATCTTGTTCAATCAATTGTGCAGATTTGTTTTTAGAATAGAGTCATACTTCGTACCACTGGTGTTAAACTTAAATGACTTGATTTATGTTGATAATAATATCAATACAAATATGTTACACGATCTTGCTGAAATCAATTTAATAGCTTTAGCTGGCATCGGAGGAACTGGTTTCCAGGGAGTACCAAACATAATAACTGCCTCATATCATGGATCTTCATTTGGAATTGAATTTAAAACCAAGGCTGATCAAGCAAGCAAAAATTACCTTAATACAGGCATTGTTGGTTTGACAAAAATAGGTTCTGAGCTATTTAGGCTTTGCGATGTAAAACCAATAGATGGTTTCTATGATTACGCCAAAAATATGTTGGCAAAAAACGAGGGAATACAAATCATCGAATTACGTGAAACATGGGCGTGCCCATAATTCCACAGGCGATCGACAAAGCGGTTTCTCCCGGTATCGTCGCGGAAGAGGTTGGCCGTTCGATCCCCTGGCGGATGATGTGATGCTAGGCCCCGGCGCATCGATGCGCACTTTTCGCCGCATGAGGTTTTTATTTCATAGATGATGAAACAAAGAAACGCGCAAATTCAACCCCGTCCCCCTTTCCCACCACACAAGTATATTTTCATCAAGGACTGATAGGGGATATCCTGTTTATTGGCCAGCAACTTCAACTCTTCAATCATCAATTCGGGCAGTCGCAATGAGATTTTTTTCGTTGACGGTTTGAGATTGGGCAGAATCATCCGTTTGGCTTTCTTCCAATCGACATACTCAGTGGAATCCGCCGTAGACCAGAATTCCCTTTCCTGGTCCTCGGACTTGAAAACGGGCGCTTTCTTTTTCATGATTGCTCGTATACCTTTCTTTCCTTGCGACTCATGTCTCTTGCCGAAATGATACGAATACGATTGTTACGAGTCGTGAATACAATAAACAAGTGCCTGCCGGAATCCGTATGCCCCAATGCAAAGAACCGGGTTTCTCCTAAAGAATGCCTTTCGTCGGAATCCGCAATCAGCGGTCTATTGAAAAAAACCTGTTCGCATTCCCCTGCTGAAGCCCGGTGTTTCTCCCAATTCTTGAGCAGGTTTCCTTCGTCCCACTCGAATCCGGTCCATTGCATGATCAGGTCGTCATCCGCCATGATGTATGTATATCCCAAATATATACACGTGTCAAATGTGATCAGTGGGAGCGTGTGTATGGGCACGAGGTTGATTTTGTGCGTTTCTATTCTTCGACGGACGATGCATGATGCGAAGCCATGGGTTTGCCTCTGCCCACTGCCCGGCTGACCGCCGATCCGCTTATCCCAGGTTTCTTTGCCGCGGATGATGTGATGCAACGCGCCGGCGCATCCATGCGTGCTTTTCGTTGCATGATGTTTACATGGCATGCATGATGAGACAAGGAAACGCCCAAAATCAACAGCGTCCCCCTTTCCCTTTTTTCCCAAAAGAGCATTGACCAGAAACAAAGTGGCTCGATTGCGCCGATCAAAAAGTGGCTTCATTACGGCGATCAAGAAGTGGCCCGATTACGACGACCACGTAATGGCTCTCTATCAGCAATGAACAACAAGAAACGCGCAAATTCAACCCCGTCCCCTTTTGCACCACTATTTGCTCCCATGAGAATGGGTCTCTTGATGGGTCCCCCCTTCATTCACGCGGCTTCCGATTCAGCTCCGCCAGGATCGCTTCCAAGAATTGTGTTTCCGGCTCAATGCCAATGGATCTACGGGCATTTACATAGTCATTCAGCAAAGATCTCATGGTTTGAAAGAAAGGCACCGGGGTTCTTAGGAATAATCGCTTGAGGGAACCAATGCCCTTGAGGAACGAATCTGCAGCCTCGAAGTTCCTCCCGACCGCTCGAAGAACAGTGCCTTTTGTACCGAGAATACTAGCCAGGTAGGGCTCAAAGGCGTCCGGATTTCGTTTCACCAGACGCTCATAAGTCGACACGGCACGCTCTACAGCCGCCAGAGCCTCACCGGGTCGGGCAAGATCGCTGTAGGAACTCCCCAAGTTGTTCAAACTTGCAGCTAGGTCGGGCTCGAAGGCATCTGGGTTTCGTTTTGCTAGACGCTCATATATACCCACTGCGCGCTCTGTGGCTTTCAGTGCTTCTTCATCACGGCCAAGAGCGCTGTACCGATTCCCCACGCTGTTCAAACTCGTAGCGAGATAGGGCTCGAAGGCCTCCGGGTTTCGTTTCGCCAGACGCGCTCTAATTTGCACCGCGCGCTCTTCAGCTGCCAGCCCGTCATCGTGGCACCCAAGATCCCCATACCAAATGCCCATGTTGTGCAAGCTCATGGCTAAATAATGTTCGAAGGCATCTGGGTCTCGTTCTGCTAGACGCCCCCAGATCACCTCAGCCCGCTTTGTAGTCGCCAGCGCCTCTTCAATTCGACCGAGCGCCCGGTAGCTAATCGCCACATTGTTTAAGCTCCTGGCCAGGTGGTGCTCGAAAGCGTCCGGGTTTCGTTTCGCGAGATCCTCATAAATCTCTACTGCACGCCGTGCAGCTGCCAAGGCCTCCTCTCGGCGGCCAAGAGCGCCATAACCAGGACCGAGATTGCTCAGAATTCGTGCCTGCTCAGATGCGGGACTTGGCTTTTTGGAAATTTTTTCTATCATGGTTTCATAAAGTTTGACCAATAGCCTACGATGGGCGACCGAAATTTTCTGTACAAGATTTTCAACGGCGTACAACTCCTCGAGAGGGCGACGGTCTATTTGAACCAAGAGCCATTCACCTATGATAGTCAGGTCCTCGAAGTTATACAGATCAATGGCGGCGCGTAGGAGCCGACTCCAAGCCTCAATACCCGCGAGATCGAGCATGTTTTTCAACAGATCGGCGACGCCAGACGGGCTTTCTCTGAGAACGGATACGGAAAAGGCTGCGGCCAGGATATCCGGACCCAACGGAGTGATTCCGTCCGCTTCTACCCCTAGCAGGTCGCTTGACGCATTGCACAGCGCGCCGGGCTGTACGGCGGGAAAGCCGCTGGCGTTTGCATCCTTCGCAAGGAGCTTCATCCACCCACCTGCTTTTAGAGATTGTGGCCCCGTGAAGGTCAGCAAGGCCACCGCCCGATAGAGGCACTCCGCAGGAACGCCGGCGGGGCAATTTTTCTGGATGTATTCGCGTTCTCGTGCTACGGCCGCCTTGAGCAGATCGTTCTGGGTCCAGCGGACCAACCCAAGAGCGTCTCCGGTCTCGCAGGCATGGATGCCCGCCATCTCTACGAACAGCGGCCGCATCTGAGTAGCATCCCGGAAGTGCGCCCACCCGCTTTCATCGAAAACCGGCAAAGCTGGCGGCTGTCTTCCGGTGACCCTGCCCCAGCTTCCCAGAGTGAGGTGGAGAATGTCTTCCATGGTGGCGTCCACCGATTCCACGGCCGGTGCTTCCACCTTTCTGGGCGGTTTCAGGGACGACACGATATCATCGTGCTGAGCGCCTTCGCCGCAAATCATCAACTGCTCCAGCCAGCCGTCCTCGGGTGATCCATGGCGTTCCAGCAGCAGCAGGCGCAGCCGTACCGGCTCGTTATCTGTCTCCTCCTCGCGGGCAATTCGCACGCACCGCACCAGCATTTTCTTCAAGGCTTCGATTTTGTTCGCTGCGTAGTCCACCATCATGAAAGTCTCCGTCAACGGGCGCCAGTTCCGGAATCCAGGATGATCCACCAATTGCTCCAGGCCGTCTTGCCGCAGAAATCCAGCGTGCCAACCCTCTGTTTCCTGCATTTTGGCGAACTCGTGGGCCAGCCGGGTCTTACCGATGCCGCCGTCGCCCGTGAGCAGCGTCCAGAGAAAAACGGAATCGGCCGAGCAGAACGCGGTGAGGTATTTGAGGTATGGGGCGCGGCCTTTCATGGGAATAAAATCGTTGTACGGCCGCAACCAACGGCTCGGCTGGAGATCTTTCAAATTCCCGGGCTTGTCAATGTCCAATGTGACTGTGGCGGTCAAATCTCCCAGAGCCAGCCCGATCTGCTTTAGCTCCGCAAGCTGCTTGATGCATATCCTGCTCTGATCGTTGAGCTTTTTCCAGGCGTCTTCCGCAATGCCCTTGGGCGTAGACGTTAGTTGCTTTAGGATTGCGCCCTTGGCCATCGAAGGCGCGAGCCTATAACCCAACCACCGACCGATACCAAAGGCCCTCCGGTCGTATCCGTCAAAGCGGCGCCTCAACGCGTCGTGTATGTTAATGAAATGGCGTGACACCGTAGCGCCGATGAGCTTTTCCAGTGAGGGAACGAGGATCTTAGCTACGAACTTGGCTTGATACCCCGGTAGCTCCAGTTCATCCTTGAGGAATGTCTCGATGATTCGATTTCGTTCTTTGGCGTCGAGAAGCGGGCCAAGAACCTGTTTCAGGTCATCGGCGGAGATCGATTCGACTGTGTTGTGGCCTGTTCTCTCTTCGCTCAATGCAACCTCCGCGCTCTAACTGGGATTCTTGGCTAAAAGGGACGTTGTTTCATTGTTGACTGATTTCGGTTACGAGGAGTTCCAGGATTCCTAAGATCCGTAGATGGGTGCTATTTGCCTTGCGTTGAATTTTGCGAGTACCGTTGAGCTGAGTTGCCTTGTGCGACAAGCAGCGGGACTCACTCCCGATCTTCCTATGGATCTCCCGATTGAGCTCGGTTCGGTTTGAACGATTCACGATATTGTGATGGCGATTTGAGTGCATCATGTATATGTCACTCGCGGAAGGTTGTTCATCCCTGTAGTGCAAATTATATGCAGCTCATGTGCCAATTGCAATAACAGATTCATCTTACGCGTATTCTTGCTTTTCGGACCGGGATCGATACCAAGGAATTGCGCAGAAGTTGAGCAATTGCCGGGCGCAGGTTGCTCAGAAATTGAGCAGTGTGGTTATTCTGATTTGATGCCGGAAGAAATGGTGGCTGCCTTTTACGCGGATACCTTCGAATCCAAATTTACGCAAGGCACGAATCAGTCGAGCGCCGGTTATGGCGGGAAAATCGGTCATGCGTTGACGGCCACTTTTTGTACACCAACAAATTCATTGAATACAGGTTCTTCCTCGATGCTTCGGCGGGTGTTTCCAAGGGGCGGAGGTGTATGGTTTGGTTCCTGTTGCCGTTGACTTGCACCTCTACACCGTGGTATCTCATTACCGTCCATGAAGCCTGCGGCATGGCCGAAGCGCGGGAGGTGACCGTAGGTCCTGAATCCCAGGGCTGCGTGATGCTATACGCCGGGTGGGGCCTCTTGTTGCCGCGCCATCCCGCCCACGGTTGGGTTTCGCTGCGCTCAACCCAACCGTGGGCTAAGCGATCCGCGCCCCGATAGTTATGTTGGGTTACGCTCGCGTTGCTCGCTAACCCAACCTACGTTCTTTCGCCGGAACATCGAGGAATTATTGTAGATACCGTTATACGACGCAACTATAGGCGGATTCCAATAGGTCTCTCTTGATATGCCGTGAATGGATACTTTCTTACAGTGTGTCCATGGAGGCGATAACGGAGCCATTCAAGGCCATCCGGTTTTAAGTCCCATAGCCCCGAGTCCTTCCCGTGGGTCCGTCCCGGGGGAGGCGGGTATCCATCCAATCAGGAAATTCGACACTCTTACGCCGCTCATGCAGGATTGCCGTAAAGGGGTTCGATGTCCATCCTGGTCATCATGTCTTTGCTCAACGGTCTGACGCTGGCGGGACTGCTGTTCATCACGGCCAGCGGGTTGACGCTCTCCTTCAGCCTCATGCGCGTGGTCAACCTGACCCACGGGGCCCTTTACATGGCCGGCGGTTTCATCGGTATGTCCGTGATCAAGGTGACGGGGAACTGGCTTCTGGCCCTGTTCGCCGGGGGCGGCGTCATGGCCGTCCTGGCTCTATTGGAAGAGAAGTATCTGCTGCGGCGGGCCCGGGGCGACGACCTGATGGAGACCCTGGTCTCCCTGTCCGTGGCCATCATCATCGGCGACCTGGTTCTGGTCATCTGGGGCGGGTACCCCAGGACCATTGAAATCCCCGCCGTGCTGAGCGGCGTCTGGATCCTGCCGGTGATCGATATGGTCTATCCCGTATTCCGGATTTTTATGCTGGGAGTGGCCATTTTCATCATTGTGGCCCTGTGGTTTTTTCTGAAGAAGACAAACCTCGGGATCACCATCCGGGCCGGCGTGGATAATTTCGAGATGGTGTCCGCCCTGGGGATCAACGTCCGTCGGTTGTTCACCATCGTTTTTTGCCTTTCCGGCTTTTTGGCCGGCGCGGCCGGCGTTGTGGGCGGAACGTCTATGATGCTGGTGGTGGGAGAGGACTGGCGCATTCTGACCCTGACGCTCATCGTGATCATTATCGGCGGTATGGGCAGCCTGGGGGGCACCGTCGTGGGCGCGCTGATCACCGGTCTGATCTACAGTTTCGCCACGGCGTATATGCCCGAGTTTTCGTTGTTCATCCTGTTCCTGCCCGTGGCCCTTATCCTCTCGATCAGGCCTCAAGGGCTGTTCGGCACAAAGGCCTGATCCCATGGCGTTCTCTCGAACATCCCAAATGGTCGTTCTGCTGTTCGTGCCGGCGTTATCGATCGCCTTGCCGTGGATCGCTTCCGATTACTTTGTCATGATGTGCATCCGCATCATGTATTTCGGAATGCTGACCCTGAGCATGTGCTTTCTGGCGGGGGAACTGGGCGTGGTTTCGTTGATGCAGGCTTCGTTTTTCGGTATATCGGGCTACTTCATCGCCATTTTGCAGACCCGGTATCAGATCCCGTTCCCGATTGCGCCCCTGGTGGGAATCGGGGTGGCCGTATTGTTCGCCGCTCTGACGGGGCTATTGGTGATCCGCGTTCGGGGTATCTACTTTTTGATGCTGACCCTGGTGCTCGGCCAGCTCGTCTGGGCCCTGGCGAGTCAATGGGCGTCGGTCACGAGGGGCGACTCGGGCATTACGGACATATACGCTCCGGTGCTGTTCGGGGTGTCGACCGAAAAGTCCAAAAGCGCGTTCTATTTCTTTCAGCTTTTTTTCTTCTGGGGCGTGATCTATTTTTTGGCGGCGCTGAAACGGTCCCCCTTCGGGCTGATGCTGCGCGGGGTTCGCGACAGCGAGAGCCGGATGGCGATGCTGGGGTATTCGGTTTCTCTCCTGCGCTACACGGCGTTCATCTTTGCCGCGTTCGTGGCCTCCATCGGGGGCGTTTTCTTCGCCTATTTTACCGGTCTCATCAATCCCCACTCGGTATCGTTGACCACCAACGTCGAAACCCTGCTTTCGGCGATTCTGGGGGGCATTCAGACCCTGTTCGGGGCGATCCTGGGGACCGCGATTCTGAAAACGCTGGACGTGGTTCTGAGCGGTATCACTCAGCGCTATCTGCTGATTATGGGCGTCCTGTTTTTAATTGTGATCATGTTCGCGCCCACGGGGGCCGCCGGGGCGCTGAAGCGCCTGGTGGATAAGGTTGCATCGCGGACTTCGGGAAAGGGGGCGCCCGTCCGGGACGCCGCCGAAGATCCGTTTCATCGGGAACCTAAATAGGAAAGGAAGACGGCGATGAAAAGAAAAGGATGGCTCGTAACGATCACGGTTTTGCTGTTTATGGGTGTGATGGCCGGCAATGCGGCTGCGCTGGAAGAGATTCGCATCGGCACCATCGGGCCGATCACGGGGTGGGCGACCATTTTCGGTCAAGGCGTGCTCAACGGAGTTAAACTGGCCCTCGATGAATACAACAATGAATTCAACGGGGTTCCGATCAAGGTGTTCAGCGAGGATACCAAGGCGGACGTGGAAGTGATGCGCACCAAACTGGACTCTCTCAAGAATCGCGACAAGGTCCATCTGATCATCGGACCGTCGCTGGGCCACGAGGGTATGGCCGCGGTGGATTGGGGCGCGCGAAACCCCGAGGTTCCCATCCTGATCGGCTATTCCGCCCCGGAAGACATTACGATGCGTAAGGCGACGGAAAGCGTTATCCGTCCGGGCTGGACCGGCGCTCAGGTCATTTTCAATTTCGGCCAGTACTGCGCCAAGGAATTGGGATACAAGAAAATCATCATGGTCGGGCAGGATTACTCGTACCCCTGGGATCAGGCGGCCGGTTTCATCCGGGGTTTTCTGGAAAACGGCGGGGAAAAGGTCGAGCGTATCTGGCATCCCGTGGAAGCTGTGGACTTCAGCTCGATCATGGCCAAGTTGATGGGCATGTCCAAAGAGTATGACGCGGTTTTGAACAATTCCGGCGGCGCCCAGGTTGTGGCTTTTTTCAAGCAATGGAAACAGTTCGGATTGGACAAGGTCTACCCCCAGATTCTGGGTCAGGCGAACGTGCCCATTGTGTCGATGCTGTCCGAGCTGGGGGATTCGGCTCTGGGGGTCTACTCGTCGCTGCACTATTATGACGGCAATCCCTCGGAAGCCAACCAGAAATTCCGGGAAAGCTTCAACAAGAAATACGGCCACTACCCCGACGTGATCGCCGTGCAGGGCTACGACGCGGTGCATGTGGCGTTCAAGGCCATGAAAGCGATCGACGGGCAGGTGGACGATCCCAAGAAGTTCATCGCCGCCCTTCGTCAGGTGAAGATGAGCGCCGACGAGTCTCCGCGCGGTCCGTTCTATTTCGACAAATACGCCAACCCGGTGCAGAATATCTACATCAAGAAGGTGGTCAAAGAAGACGGCCGGCTGATGAACATTGCCGTAAAAACCTATGAGAATGTATCCCAGTTCGGCCCCTACGCGGACATGGCGGACAAGTACATGGCGGCGCCCGCCACGACCCGCGACTACCCGCCCGGCGACAAGGAGGCCTATTTCAAGGAGATCGAAAAGTATTTCGGCAAGGACTATGTGGAAAAACTGAACAAGAATAACGGGTGGGTGGATTAACCTGAAGCATTCATGAAATCTTTAGCCATTGTCCGTCACTTCTAACTAAACGGCCAAGTTGCCATTGGGTTCGATCCTATGCACGCGCTCGTACTGGAGAACGTATCCAAATCATTCGGCGGCATCGATGCGGTCAGCAAAGTGAACCTGAGCGTGTCGGTGGGGGAGAGCCGAGCACTGATCGGGCCCAATGGGGCCGGCAAGTCGACCCTTTTTAACCTGACCACGGGTGAAATTCCTTTGGACAGGGGCAGGATCATTCTGTTCGGCAAAGACCTGACTCGAGAGCCCGTAAAAAAACGCATTACTTCGCAACTGGGCAGGACCTATCAGGTGTCCAATCTCTTCAGCCGGCTGACGGTCCAGGAGAACCTGTTTTTGGCTTCCTGGCAGACGCGAAGAGCCAGAACCTCCCCGATCGCCACGCTGCTTCGTTCCTGGCGAGCATTTGAGCATCTACGACGCCACGTTGCTCAGACTGCCCATCGGGTAGGGCTGGACGGCAAACTGGACACGCCGGTGGAAGAGCTTTCCCACGGCGAACAACGCCAGTTGGAGTTGGGCGTCACCCTGGCCCACGAACCCAGAATACTGCTGCTGGACGAACCCATGGCCGGGCTGTCCGCAGCCGAGCGGAAATTCATGACCGAACTGATCATGAGTTTGAAGCCCGAGATTACGGTGGTCATCATCGAGCACGACATCGATGTGGCGTTCAGCATTGCCGACCGGGTTTCGGTGCTGCACCACGGCGCGATTATTGCCGAGGGAACCCCTCGGGAGATCGAGGATAATCCACAGGTTCAACAAATCTACACCCTGAGCCGGCAATCCTAGAGATTCCCAATATGCCTGAACCGTTGTTACAGATAGAGCACCTCGACGCCTACTACGGCAAGAGTCATATACTGCAGGGAATCGATCTGCAGGTGGGCCGTGGAGAGCTGGTGGTGGTCGTGGGCCGCAACGGCATGGGCAAAACCACTCTGCTGAAATCGGTGTTGGGGCTGCCGCCCCTGGTCAGAACAGGAACCATTTTTTTCGACGAGCAGGAAACGGTCAAGAAGCCCACGTACGAAATTGCGAACCTGGGAATCGGATATGTGCCGCAAGGGCGGATGCTGTTTCCTTCGTTGACCGTGGACGAGCACCTGCGTTTTGCGTGGCGCCGGGGTGGGGCGAGTTCCCAGTGGTCGCCCGACACGGTCTATGATCTGTTTCCGGAAATCAAGGAGAGGGCCCATATCTCGGGGACCCTCCTGAGCGGGGGCGAACAGCAGATGCTTGCCATCGGGCGGGCCCTGGTCACCAATCCGTTGCTGTTGATGATGGACGAGCCTTCCGAGGGCCTGTCCATATCGGTCATCCAACGGGTGGAAGGGGTGTGCCGTCATTTGAGCGCCGGCGGTATGTCCATCCTGTTGATCGAGCAGAACCTCGAGATGGCCCATTCTCTGGCCCACCACGCTTATGTTTTCATGAACGGCCGGATCGCCCGGGACCTGACTGCAGCGGCTCTGTCGGCGAACCGCCTCCTGCTGCAGCAATTGCTGGGAGCGACGGCGGGCGAAGGCGTCCTCGAGGCCGAGCAACCCGAGAAACCGGAGGCGGAAGGAGCGTTCGAGGAACCCGCGGCCGGCGAGATTTCCGGAACCGTGGTTGGGGCCGTTGCGCCGACGCTGTGGAGCGGAGCGGCTTTTCCGGAGGCCCGAGCGCCGGAAGGCGCTTCCGTCCCCCCGCCGGCGGGTGAAACCCGTGCAGGGGCGTTGCGAGTGACCGTGGCCGACACCCTCTATCAGGCGGCTTACATAGCCGGGACCTTTGACACCAAAGCCAGGGATTTGCTGTTCATCAAGTCCTGCCTGGACCGCCAACGCATTCGAACCATTACGGTGGACCTGTCCACTTCACGGAAACCCTCGCCGGCCTCCATCAGCCCCACGGAAGTGGCCCGGCGCCACCCGAAAGGAATCGGGGCCGTGTTTACCGGAGACCGGGGTTCGGCGGTGGCCGGCATGGCCGAGGCCTTCACCCGCTTCATGGCGGGACGCCGCGACGTGGGAGGCATCATCTCGGCCGGGGGGAGCGGCGGCACCGCCCTGGTGACCCCGGCGATGCGAAGTTTGCCCGTGGGCATACCCAAAGTGATGGTTTCCACGGTAGCGTCGGGCAATGTGCGGCAATACGTGGGCCCTTCGGACATCTGCATGATGTATTCGGTCACGGACGTGGCCGGCATCAACCGCATTTCCGCCAGTGTGTTGTCCAACGCGGCTCATGCGTTGGCCGGCATGATCGGATTTCGACAGGAGGTCGACCGTTCCCGGCTCCCGGCCATCGGACTGACCATGTTCGGGGTCACCACCCCTTGCGTCCAGGCGGTCACCAAGGCGCTGCAAACGCGCTATGACTGCCTGGTGTTTCATGCCACCGGCACCGGAGGCCAGTCCATGGAGAAGCTGGCCGATTCGGGAATGCTCGAGGGGATCATCGACGTCACCACCACCGAGGTGGCCGATTACGTGGTGGGAGGCGTGATGAGCGCCGGCGAGGATCGCATGGGGGCCATCATCCGCACCAAGATCCCCTATGTGGGTTCCTGCGGGGCCCTGGACATGGTCAATTTCGAAGCCATCGACACGGTGCCGCCGCAATTCAAGAGCCGCAATCTCTATCAGCACAATCCCCAGGTCACCCTGATGCGCACCACGGTGGAGGAAAACCGGGCATTCGCGCGCTTCATAGCGGGCAAGCTCAACCGGATGGAGGGACCCGTTCGCTTTTTGCTCCCCCTAAAAGGGGTGTCGTCGATCGATGCGCCGGGAAAACCCTTCCACGACCCGGCGGCGGATCGAGCGCTGTTCGACACCCTCGAGAGCGAATTTCGGCCCGCGCCCAACCGGCGGATGATCAAACTGGACATGAACATCAACGATCCGCCCTTCGCCGAGGCGCTGGTCGATCACTTTTTGGACATTATGCCTTCCGGCGCCGCCGGGTAACGATTTTCAGGAGATTGCCATGACTCGATTCACCCGCCAACAGGTTTTAGACCGGCTCAACGCCAAAATTCGCAAAGGACAGCCCATCGTCGGCGGCGGCGCGGGCACCGGACTGTCGGCCAAGTGCGAGGAGGCCGGCGGCATCGACCTGATCGTGATTTACAATTCCGGCCGGTACCGCATGGCCGGCCGAGGATCCCTGGCCGGGCTCATGGCGTATGGAAACGCCAACGACATCGTGATGGAGATGGCCGCGGAAGTGCTGCCGGTGGCCCGCAACACCCCCGTGTTGGCCGGTGTGAACGGCACGGACCCTTTTTGCATCTTCGACTACTTCCTCGATCAGGTCAAAGCCGTGGGGTTCGCCGGAGTGCAGAATTTCCCCACGGTGGGGCTCATCGACGGGGTTTTCCGGCAAAACCTCGAGGAAACGGGGATGGGATACGGGCTCGAGGTGGATATGATCCGGTTGGCGCATGAAAAGGACCTGCTGACCACGCCGTATGTGTTCTCCGAGGACGATGCCGTGGCCATGACCGAGGCCGGCGCCGATGTCATCGTGTGCCATATGGGGCTGACCACCGGGGGCGCCATTGGGGCCGGCACGGCCAAGACCCTGGACGATTGTGTCGGTTATATCGACGCCTGGAGCAAGGCGGCGCTGAAAAGACGCCGGGACGTGATCGTTCTGTGTCACGGGGGCCCGATCTCGATGCCCGCGGACGCGGAGTATGTCCTGAAGCGGTGTCCGGAGTGCAACGGTTTCTACGGGGCCTCCTCGATGGAGCGGCTGCCGACCGAAAAGGCCCTCACGGCCCAAACCAGGGAATTTCTCAACATCAAGCGCAGCTAAGGGGCGTCCCGGCCGAACCGTTGGCCCGGAAAAACGCCGGTGCGGGAACGCGGATCGTGTCGGAGCTGCGTGGGTTGTCAACCACAGGAGGAGTGCCATGACTATGTACGGGTGGGTAATCCTGGCGGTCATCATCGCGATCATCCTTATCGCGGTGGGGATCTGGCTCATCCGGTCCTTTTATCGTCGATCGTCCAAGGACGTCGCCTTCGTCCGAACCGGACTGGGGGGACAGAAGGTCGTTATCGACGGCGCCGCCTTCGTTTTTCCCATCTTTCACGATGTCACCGTGGTCCATCTCAATACCCTGCGGCTGTCGGTGACCTGTGAAAAGGAAAAGGCGCTGATCTCCAAGGACCGTATGCGCGTGGACGTGGCCGTGGATTTCTACATCCGCGTCCGAAAAGAAGCCGAAAGCGTCACCATGGCCGCTCAGACTCTGGGGCGCAAGACGGGCAAACCCGACGAACTGCGCGAGATGATGGAGGGCAAGCTTGTAGACGCCCTGCGGGCCACCGCCGCCGGCATGACGCTGGAAATGCTTCACGAACAGCGCAGCCAGTTCGTTCAGGCTGTTGGAAAGGCCGTGGCCGAATCCTTGACCAAGAACGGGTTCGAACTGGAATCCGCCAGCTTGATCGACCTGGATCAGACCGACATGGAGTACTTCAATCCCTCGAACGCGTTCGACGCCGAAGGCTTGACCCGGCTGACGGACGAGATCGAACGCCGAAAGAAAACGCGAAACGACATCGAGCAGGACACGCTGATCCAGATCCGCACCAAGAACCTGGAAACCGAAAAGCTGAGTCTGGATATCGAACGGGAGAGCGAATACGCCCGACTGGCCCAGGAGAAGGAACTCGAGTTCCGCCGCGCCCAGCAGCAGGCGGACCTGATCCGAGAGCGCGCCGAGCGCAAGCGCGAGGGAAAGGTGGCCGACATCATGGCCAACGAGGAAATGGAGAAGGCCCGTATCGCTTCCGAGCGCATGATCAAGCAGGACCTCATCGAGGAGCAGCGGGACATCGAGGCCATGGAGATCGAGCGGCGCAAATCCGTCGAATTGGCGGAACACCATCGGAGCATTGCCGTGGCCGAATCCTCGGAAGCCGAGACAAAGGCGAGGGCCAAGGCCGACGAGGCGCGTGCGGCGGCCATTTCCGCTGAAGAGGCTATTTTTACCGCCCGGGAGAAAGCTCAGACCGAGCGCAGGAAGCAGGTGGAGCTGATCCTGACCGCCCTCGAGGTGGAAAAGGAGCAACTGCGACATAAAACCCGAGTGGCCACTGAAAAGGCGGTGGCCGCGGAACGGGCGGAGATTACGCGCATCGAGGCCGACGCGTTTGCCGCTTCCGAAGAGACCCGCTCGAAGGCCTTTCGAATCCGGCACCAGGTGGAATCCGAAGGGACCCGGCTCATGGCCGAAGCCAACAACATCGCCAGCCCGGAGGCCCGGGTGTCGGCCCTACGCATGCGACTGGTCGAAAAACTCGACAGCATCATCCGCGAAAGCGTCAAGCCTTTGGAGAAGATCGAGGGGATCAAAGTGGTCCACCTCGACGGCCTGACCGTACCGGCCGGGGGCGGCGCCCCGGACGGCGACGGCGGTCTCACGGACCGGCTTGTGAGCAGCGCCCTGCGGTATCGAGCGCAAGCGCCTATTGTGGATCATCTGTTGAAAGAGATCGGCATCGATATCGGAGACCCCACCAAGCTCTCTCATCTGTTGGGTGAATTGAAGAAGGAGCGTCCCGAAGGGGACAAGGAGACATAGCCCATGGTCAAGGTCTATCGGTCCACGGTCCTGGACGCCCCGGCCGAGCGGGTGTGGAGGGATCTTAGGGATTTCAACGGACTCGCCAACTGGCACCCGCTGATCGCATTGAGCCGCATCGAAAACAACCACCCGGCCGACAAAGTCGGGTGCGTGCGAAACTACCAGCTCAGGGACGGGGCCCGGATTCGCGAAAAGCTGCTGTCCCTGTCGGATTATGACTTCTCCTGCGTCTCCGCCATCCTCGAGAGTCCCATGGATATGAGCGACTACGTGGCGACACTGAGGCTGTTTCCGGTCACCGAGGGCAACCGCTGCTTCATGGAGTGGTGGGCGGAATTCGATGGTCCGCCGGAAAAAGTCGCCGAGTTGTCCGAAACCGTGGGCAACGGCATGTTTCAGAGCGGTTTTGACGCATTGAAGAAACGCTACGGGCAGCGATGAAGATCATCGTCCTTCGATCCGCAGTCATCGAGGCTCCCATCGAACGGGTGTGGGCCGTTCTGCGCGATTTCAACAGCCACGACCGGTGGCATCCGGCGGTTGCTCGAAGTCTGATGGAGAACGATCTCGATGGGGACGTGGTCGGAGGCGTGCGGCGAATCAGCCTGAACGACGGCGGCGAATGGCGGGAACAGTTGCTGCAGCATAGTGACCGCGATTACACGTTCACTTACTGCATCCTCGATTCGCCGTTGCCTCTGTTCGACTACGTGGCCACGGTTCGGCTCAAGCCGGTCACCGACGGCAACCATACTTTCTGGGAATGGCGCTCGAAGTTCCATGCGCCGGACGATCGAGCAGCCGAACTGGAAGATCTGATCGGCCGGAAGGTGTACGAGGCCGGGTTCACGGGGTTACGGACGTTTCTGGCCGAGGGGGCCGCAGCTTCACGGCGGCCGGCCGAAAGGACGGAAGCGGCGGCCGCGGTCCCGGCCGGAGAGCGCCTGCCCTCAATAGTGGTGGCGGTGACGGTCGTCGGGGGTCCCGAAGTCCTGTCCCTGATGGATACGACGGTTTCTCCTCCGGACCACAATCAGGTGCGCATCCGCCAAACCGCCGTTGCGGTGAACTACCTCGATATCAAGCACCGCCGGGGAATTGCAGCGGGCTTTGACCTGCCCGGCACGCCGGGATTGGAGGGCGTGGGCCGGATCATCGACGTGGGGGAACAGGTTCATGGCTTGTTTCCGGGCGATCGTGTCGCGTATATGAGCCGAACTCACGGAGCCTATGCCGACGTCCGTTGTGTGGACGCCGACGCGTGCATTCCAGTCCCGGAGGGGATATCCGACATCGAAGCGTCAACCCTGCTCAAGGGCGTTACGGCCGCGTTACTGCTCGGCCGTGTGTTCAGGGCCGTTCCGGGCGCGGCGATCCTGATCCAGTCGGTGGCCGGCGGCGTGGGCCACCTGCTCAGCCAATGGGCCAAGTCCATGGACCTTACGGTCATAGGTACGGTATCCACGGCCGCCAAGGGCAAGTTCAGCCGAGACCTCGGTTGCGATCACCCCATCGTCGCGGCGGACGATGAAGGGTTGACGGCCGAAGTGATGCGGATCACGAATGGGCGCGGGGTCGACTACTGGGTGCACAGCGGCGGCGCCGGCGGGTTCGACGCCGCCGTGGCCTGCCTGTCCCGCCGCGGGCACTGCGCAGTCATCGGCGACCGCGACGGCCGGCCCATCCCATTAGACGTGAACGTGTTGAAACGGCGGTCCCTGACCGTTTCGACCCCGGTGTGCTTCGACTATGTGGACGACCGGACCTACTTCCAACGTCTCGCCCATCAACTGTTCGCAAAGATTCAAAGCCGGACCATCGTCCCCGCAGTCGAAACGTTTCCCCTCAGCCGCGCGGTCGAAGCCCATCATCGGATCGAAGCCCGACAGACCGTGGGCGCCGTCGTTCTTATCCCCGGAGAGTAAATCCCGGAAAGCGTCCATGGGGCGAGGGTGGGGTCACCCCAAAGGGGCTTGGTGAATATAACATATTGAAATTATAGATTTACTTTGCGGCGTCCCCCTGTCATAATGAGCCCAATGAGCCCGCGCAAGAAAAACGAACCGTCCGCAGTTCCAGCGCCCACGGAGACCATCCTGGAGAGCATTTCCGACGGCGTCTTTACGGTGAACCTCGACTGGAATATCACCGCGTTCAACCGCGCGGCCGAGGAAATCACGGGCGTTCCCCGGAAGCAAGCCCTGGGCCGCCGCTGCTCGGAGGTGTTTCGCTCGAGTATGTGCGGGGCCGATTGCGCGCTTCAGAAGACCTTGAAATCCGGCAAACCCATCATCGGAACGTCCGGGTACATCATCGACAGGGACGGAAACCGGATACCCATCAGCGTTTCCACAGCCGTGCTGAAAGACGCACAAGGTCACGCGACCGGGGGCGCGGAAACGTTCCGCGACTTGAGTGAAATCGAAGCCTTACGCCACGAGTTGGAGGGACGGTTCCACGTCGGCGGCCTGGTGAGCCGGAGCCCTCTCATGCAGAGGGTGTTCGAGGTTCTGCCCGCCATCGCCGCCAGTCCCAGTACGGTCCTGATTCTGGGCGAAACCGGGACGGGCAAGGAATTGATGGCCCGAACCATTCACGACCTGAGCCCGCGGCGGGAAAGGCCGTTCATTGCGGTCAATTGCGGAGCCTTGCTGGATACGCTGCTCGAATCCGAGCTTTTCGGTTACAAGGCCGGCGCATTCACCGGCGCGACCAAGGACAAACCGGGGCGTTTCGCCATGGTCAACGGCGGGACCCTTTTTCTGGACGAAATCGGTGACGTGAGCCCCGCGCTTCAGGTGCGGCTTCTCCGAGTTTTGCAGGAGCGGACGTACCAGCCGCTGGGTGCGACCCGCGTCGAGACCGCCGACGTACGGGTCATCGTGGCCACCAACAAGGATCTGTCCGAACTGATGCGCCGGGGCGCATTCCGGGAGGACCTCTACTACCGCGTGAACGTGGTGCGTGTGGAACTGCCGCCGCTTCGACGGCGCAAAGAGGACATCCCGCTTCTGGTGGAGCGGTTCGTCGAGCGATTCAATCGGCTGCAGCGCAAGTCCGTCGAGGGGGTCGAGGCCGAGGCGCTTTCGCTGCTCATGGCGCACCACTGGCCGGGCAACGTGCGTGAACTCGAAAACGTCATCGAGCGCTCCTTCATCCTTTGCCATGAAGGCTTCATCGGCATCCGGCATCTGCCCGAGGAGTTGACGGCCCACGGCAAGGCACCCGGCGCGGACGCCGACGTGCGGTCCGCGCACGATCTACTGGACGCACAGGCGATCCGCGCCGCCCTGGAGCGCAATCATTTCAATCGCCTGGCCGCGGCCCGAGACCTCGGAATTCACAAAACCACCCTTTTCCGAAGAATCAAGCGGCTGGGTATTTCCCTTCCAGAACAGGACGGCCGTTCCTCGCGCACCTCCAAACAGTAGCATATATGCAGCTCTATCTTTGGCTATCAGTAGCAAATAAGCTACTATATCGACTTCGATCCTTCCTATCGCCATCGGAATAAAACCTTTTACATCAACTGGTTAATATGACTCACCACGATCCGGAATGGTTTGGCATACCTGATGCTTATTCTCAGTATGAAAAGAAGGAGCAGGACGTCGAATGATGAAAGCCGCGTTTCCCTATTGGGACAACCGAATCGCGCCGGTCTTTGATGTGGCCCGGGAGATCCTCCTGGTCGAGGCTTCTTCGGGGCGAGTGGTCCGGGAAACCCGGGAGACACTCACGGCGGATCTTTCGGTTCAGAAAGTGCTTCGCCTGCTGGAGTTGGGTGTCGGGACGGTGATTTGCGGAGCGATTTCCGGAATGCTGCACGAAATGGTTCTGGCCTATGGAATTCGGATTATCCCGTGTGTGACCGGCGATCTGCGCCAAGTGATTCGGGCCTGGTTGAGCGACGACCTGGATCGAGACGTTTTTGCCATGCCGGGTTGCTTTGGAAGCGGCCGCCGTGGCGCTCGCGGCAAGCACGGCAGCGATAAGGAAGGAACCTTCATGCAAGGAACAAGACGTGGCGGAATGGGATCGGGCGGTGGTCGCGGGCAGGGCCGAGGCGGCCGGCGAGGGGGCCGCATGGGAGGACACGGTGCGCCTCTGTCAACGGGCGGCTACTGCGTATGCCCTCAATGCGGGCAAAAGGAACCACACCAACGCGGAATACCCAGCTTTGACAGGAAATGCCCCAAGTGTGGGAAGGAGATGATGAGGGAGTAGGCGTCAATCCATACGAGTGACCAAGGGAAACGATACGATTCTTCGATCACTGAGTAAGCGCCGGTGGATTCAAACATGCAACTTACAGCATAGAGGAGGACACGACTATGCCAAGAGGAGACAGGACAGGACCCACGGGAATGGGGTCAAGGACCGGACGCGCCGCGGGATGGTGCTCGGGTTACGATGCGCCGGGGTATGCGAATCCCCTCCCGGGACGCGGCTTCGGTATGGGCTTCGGACGAGGACGGTGCTTCGTGGGCCGCGGCTTCGGCGGTGGCGGCCGGGGAGGAGGGCGGTATGGATTTTTCGCCGCGGGCCGGCCGGGATGGACGCGTTTCGGGGCGTATGAAGCGCCTTACGGCTACCCCACACCATACGGGAACCCCGACCCTGACCTGGAGAAGCAGGCGTTGAAAAACCAGGCCGAGGCATTGCAGTCGGAACTGGAGTCCATCAAGAAGCGCCTTTCGGAAATTGAAACCGGAAGTGAGTCGGAATGATCGGTATTTG